>NZ_MEIH01000375.1:0-23061 GCF_001723155.1 Haladaptatus sp. W1 | reverse complement strand
GAGATACTCGTAAACAAACGTCTTCATGTCCTCGAATTCCGATTGGGAGACGGGAGAACCTTTAATTTCGACACCCACAAAACTCCCTCCATTGTTCAGCGTTCGTACTCATTACTGATACAAACGCACGATTCGCTCTTTAGCGTTACGACGAGGTGATTAAGTGACGGGTGCTCTATTCGACGTGTATGACCGAAGCGTTGTATCTCGACGCGACGAGCGAGCGGGAATTCGAGGCCGCGGTCGAACGCGTTACGGGTAACCGCGTCGTGCTCGACCGAACCCTGTTCTACCCCGAAGGCGGCGGCCAACCCTTCGATACCGGCGTGCTCGAATCCGGGGACGAGACGTGGGGGGTCACCGACGTACAGAAGAAAGACACCATCTACCACACGCTCGGCGGGACGCCACCCGAGGAAGGGACGACCGTCATCGGACGGATCGACTGGGAGCGACGCTACGCCCACATGCGGTATCACACCGCCCAACACCTGCTCTCCGCGGTGTTGCTGGAGGAGTACGACGCGCAAACGACGGGCAATCAGTTGTACGAAGACCGCGCCCGCATCGACTGTGGTTACGAGCGGTTCACCGACGAGGAGTTCGCCCGCATCGAATCGGTGATGAACGACCGCATCGACGCGGGATTGGCCGTCAACTGGTACGAGATGGACCGCGACGAGGCCGAGGCGTCCCTCGACCCGGAACGGACGCGGATTCACCTCCTTCCAGAAAGCATCCGACGAATTCGCATCGTGGAAATCGAAGGCACCGACCGAACCGCCTGTGCGGGGACGCACGTCGAACGAACCGACGAACTCGGCGCGTTCCGGATTACGGGTCGAGAGACGAAGGGAAGCGACGAGGAACGACTGAAATTCGTCCTCGAATAGGGTCGTCCGTCCGAAAAGCCGCCGCCTAAGCGGACCGATTCGTAACCAACAACGGCTCGTCTTCGAGCGGAAGGGACGCGAGTCGGTCGAGCGTCATCTCCGCGAGCGCGTCGCTTCGAGCGGAGTCCTTTTTGGCGTGCATGTAGGCCTCCCTCGTTCCCGCCGGGTCGGCGGTCGGGACGAAGCGAACCGCCGTTCCGAGCGGGCCGATTTCGAACAGGAGGTACGCCTGCGGGAATGAACACAACGACGGCGCGACGAGTTCCCGTACGCCCCTCGTCTCGGCGATTGCGGGGACGTGTAAGTGTCCGGAGACGTGCAGCGGAACGTCGTGTTCGGAGAGGACGTCGGCCACGTCCGTCGCGTTTCGAATCGGGAACGACGAGCGCCACGAGTGCGCGTCCGTCTCGTCACGCAGTCCCGGAAGGTTGTGATGGGAGACGACGATGGGCGCGTCCGTCTTCGGAAGCGTGTCGTCCAGCCACGCGAGTTGGTCGGCGGAGATACGGCCGTCGTGGCAGTCGGAAAGCGTCCCGTCGGGCGTCGAAGCGCTGTTCAGTCCGATGACGTCCACGCCGCCGACCCGTTCGTGGAAGGGGAACCCGTCGGGCGTGAACGCCGATTCGAACGACGAGAGCGGCGGCGTCTCGTGGCTGTCGAAGGACTTCGGAACGTCGTGGTTGCCCGGCACGGCGACGTGGGGTGCGTCGAGGTCGGACAGGAGCGACCGGACGGTTTCGAAGTCGGCGACGGACCCGTCCTCGGTGAGGTCGCCCGCGAACACGACCGCATCCACTTCGCGGGCGTTCGCGTCCGCGATGACGGTTTCGAGACGGTCTCGAGTACGATGGAACACTTTCCACGTGCCGCGCTTTTCGGTCGAAACGTGGGCGTCGGAGACGACGGCGACCGTCGTCCGGGTCGCGCTCCGTGGATGGGAAAATCGGGCGAAAAGGGGACCCGCATCCGCGTTCTCGGAAGGTGATTCGCTGACGGCCTCGGTTGGATGGGACTCGTTCCGAAGTCCCGCCGCTGTCCCGTCTTCGATCATCAAGCGTACGGTCTTCTGGAGGAGATATAAATCTAGCGCACACAATATATAGCTAGACCCATAAAATATATAGGGGACAGGTGGAATGGTACGCGTTCGGTCACATCACGTTCGACACACGTGTCTGACTGACTTTCATTACGTCGCACGTCGAAAGGATAAGTGAGGATGAGTACGAGAAGCCTCCAAGGAATCGGAACATCAACGACGACGACGAGTTCGTCGTCCTCCTATCTCAATAGGGGTTTGCAACTAGTGGGACTGTTTTTCTTCATCAACGGTATCTACGTGGCGTTCTTTTCGGCGAACATACTGACCACGTTCGGCTACTATTTCGTAGTCATCGCCGCCATCTGTGCGGTGCTCTCGCGGCTCATTTCACCGGAAGAACCGCTCATTTCGCCTGAAATCCAACGGAAGGCCAAACGGCTCGTGAACCGCTCGGATTCGTCTCGAACGACCCATTCTCGGGACCGAGAAGCGGACCAACGGACCGGGTTCGACATTCGTCGGTATCTCCGACCTGTCGCACGAGTAATTCGGCAAACGGACATGCGTCGGTTCACCTCGGGCGGTAACGGTCGAGACCGACTCTGAATTTCAGGCTTCATTTTTCGCGTCCTCGACTCTCACCGCTGTGAGCGACCGTACAACGTCAGCGTCCCATCCTCCGTGAACTCACCCTCGTCGTACACGCTGAGTTTGACGTATCCCGTCGTGAGCAGTCTATCGACCGGCGGCCGTACGTGTGGTCCGAACTGCAGCGAGAGGCACAACGACCCGTCCTCCTCGAAGCTCGCGTCCGTGACCGACATTTCGTATCGCCCCTTTTGTTCGTACTGCATAATATTATTCATCTGATGGTAGATATTGCAGAAGTAGCGCGAGGATATATGTCTTGTTTCTATTTGTCGCCGACTGAGAACGTACAGCGGACGCTTCTCGATAGTCGGCGACGCCTCAGAACGTCTCATTGCCAATCGACGTATTGTCGTTCGAGTCCAAGGAAAGCGATATGACAGCAGACGACTCGAAGCACCAATCGAGGCGGTCGATGCGGCTCGTGCGAGAACAGACACACCTCGCCCGCGAACGGACGATACTGGCACATATCAGAACGGGCATCTCCATGTTCATCTTCGGAACCGTCATCGTCGGTTTTTTCAGCGACAAGGATTTTGCGACCGAACTCGGGAGCATCGCCATCGCCGTCGGTATGCTCTTCTTTCTCGGTGGTTGGATTTCGTATGCGCGGAGTAATCGGCGCATTCGTACCGTCCTCGCGGAAATCGAAGAACCGCTGGAGCGCGATTGAACACGTCCGTGCTGCCCTTGCCCCTCTCGGAGGTATTCCCACGTTACCCTCAATGGGGGACGGCTTGATACGAGGAAATAGAGTCTTGAAACCGGTAAAAGGATTTTTGGGCTCTCACGAAAATAGTCACACACATACAACTATGAATCGTCATCGATCTACAGCGGTCGTCCTCGTGCTCGCCGTCCTCCTCGCCGGTTGCGCCGGACTCGGCGGGTCCGATACGACGACCACCACCACGACGACGGACGCACCGACATCGACGAGTGCGTCCACGGCGACGACAGCGAGCGGCGCGACGACGACGGACGCGACGACCACCACAACCACGACCACCACCACGATGGAGTCGTGGTCACCGCCCAAAGAACCGCACACGCCGCTCGACGACAAGCGGGACACCAATCAGGAGAATCGCATGAAGAGCGTCACGCTCGTCGACAAGGTGAAAGCCAAGAGCGGAAACGGCTACTCCAACTTCAACGTCGAAGTCACCGCGAACACCAGCCTCCCCAACGTCGACCCCGAACCGCTCGTGGACGGCGACCCGTACTTCCTCGTCCAAATCAACGGTAAAAACGTCGGCCGGACCAACGTCCGCTTCCAGCACGACCCGGGAACCTACACCGTCGAAATCGAACAGGGTGCTTTCGACCAGTTCGACGACGGCACGCTTAACATCACGGTCTACCTCCTCGACGCGGACAAGCAGTCCGACGACATCTACGGCAAGTGGACCGGGACGATACAGTACAGTTCGAAGTGAGAACGTTTTGCGGATTGTTGCGGTTTTTTGTGAATTGGCTACGTGAACGTTCGATGGCGGTTGGAAGTAGTTGGTTCTTAGAACTTCAGTAGATGTCTGGTGGTTTCGGACACCTACGTTTACCGCCGAATGGTGAAAAACCTCGAACGTACCGCGGACCATCCCAACATGACTGAAGATCTCGCTGAAGTACTGAGTACATCCAAAGTAACGGTACGATACGAAGTACGGTCAGAATTCGTTGTCAACGACCAGTAAGGACGAGCTACCGAGATGGGTTCGAAGCGGTAGTGAGTCGAGTGATTTCGTCCACCGCATCAAAATCGCCGTCGAAGCTATACAGATACTCGATTTCTTCACGGTGCATATACGCCGCGATTGTGGCGTCACCAAATGAGAGACCTTCGTACTGCTCAAACAGTTCAACCGCTCGGTGGAAATCTTTCTGCGCACTCTGTACGATTTCGAATCCCGAAGAGGAAGAGAGACGATTGAACGTATCGACGGCAAAATCATGTCGGTGGCGCTCGTGAAGCCAGTTGAGCGTTTCGAGAACGACGTAGTTCGTTACCCGTCCAGTTGGGAGTTCACCGTGATCCATGGCCGAGACGATTTCTTGCGCCTGCTCGTGTCGGATGCTTGCTTCGTCACGGAAATCGAGAAGAACGTTCGTATCGATGACGGCGACCGCCATTACTCACGCTCCGGAGATTCATTGGATAGATTGCGCTCGTTCCCAGCCATGTCGTGGGTTTCGAGACTATCGCCACCTAAGTCAGCGGTTGGAGCGTCGTCGAAGGCCCCAGAACGTTGCCGGACGACCTCCACCGTGAGGTCCCCACTCTCGGTGGTTCCCCACCGGAGTTTGTCACCCGGTTCAATATCCAGCCGATGGCGAATCTCCGCAGGAATGGTCACCAATCCGCGTTCCGTTACCTTGGTTTCGTCGGAGCTGTCATTGGTAGCCATACTTCGATTTACGTATTCTCCAGCAATACATGTTGCGCCACATGTGCCGGATTCGAGCGAGATCCGCACCACATTCCGAACACCGATAGCAACACGAAGATAGCTCTCCGCAGGTCGAACACAGCGTTCCGGACATCACTCCTCACTTCCTTGTAGCTGGTCAGGAGCAACGGTACAGCCGCACGGGTGGACGTGAGCAGTACTCGGACCGCTCACTATCGTCCACGTGATCCGTTCGCCGCACCGTGGATAAGTGCGACTCATGCAGCACCACCTCCGCGAGAGAAGCCACTGTATCTCGGAAGGGTTAGTGTAAAATTTCTTATAGTCCCGGGCGGATTCGAACCGCCGTCAATGGCTGTCTTCCGCAACTGGAACACCAGTCACGTCCAAAGGCCATTATGATTGGCCGCTACACCACGGGACTTCACTCACTCCGTTCGCTTGTCCCGTGTACCTCGCAAATCCGATGGATTTGCTCACCACCACGGGACTGCTCATCCCGTGTGATTCGCAGTTTCGAAGAAACTGCTCACCACCGGAAGCCGGAACAGCTTCCGAGCCTCGCCTCACTTCGTTCGGCGAGACACCCCGGGACTGCAGAGCGTAGTTGCCCTCTCGTATGAAGGCTACGTCGTCACGTAATTCGGGTGGCTACTTGAACGTAACGCATGTGCTTCGTCGTGAAATTCGATAGCCTGCGCTCAGTCCGCGAATCCGTCTTCGACCAGATGCTCACACATGTCCTCGTCGGCGTAGAAGCAGTCCGGACACTGTGGTTCGCGGTCGATGATGGTGTCCAGTCGGTTCGCAACGGTTTCGTCGATGACGCTTTCCAGCTGTTTCGCCTCGGTTCGGAAGTCGTCCACTTCGAGGACGTTGGCGAGGAAGCGCTCCAAGATACAGTAGGTCTGAAGGGCGTCGCTGGCGCGCGTTTCACCTTCCTCGGTGAGGGTCGCGCCGCGGTACTTCTCGTGTTCGACCAGCCCGCGCTCTTGGAGTTTGCCGACCATCTCGTTGACGCTGGCGGGACTCACGCCGAGCCGGTCCGCGAGGGCACCGGTCGCCGCCGGGCCGTCATTGATTCGCTGGACGAGGTAGATCGCTTTCAGGTATTGATCTGCTGTGTTCATTTGCTGGCCTCCATCAGGTCCGCGACTTCTTCGACGCCCGCCGCTTCCTCCGCTCGAATCGCGGAGAGCGTTTCGAGCAACCGCTCGCGTTCGACGCCGAACTCGGTGTCGCTCGCCTCGATGGCGACGATGAGGTCGTCGTAAAACTTGTACGCCGTCTCCTCGCCGTGCAGTTGGTCGTAGAGCACGCCGTCGAAGTCGTCCGGGGCTGTTTGAGCGTACTGCTCGCCCACCAACAGTTCGATTTCCTCGAACGGAATCGTCTCCGAATCGAGTTCGTCGATGAGCGATTCGAGACGTTCCCGGTGTTCGGCGGACTCCTCGCGTGCCTCGTCGAGCAAGTCACGAACGTCCTCGTGGAGTTCGTTTTGCTCTTCGGAGGGGAGGGTTTCGAAATGGCGCGCGGCCCGTGCCTCGACGACTTCCTCCAATACAACGCCGATTTGGAGCAAGCGCGCGAGTTGGCGGTCCGACGAGACGCGCTGACTCACACTCATGGCTGTGGAAAAGGGGTGGGGAAACTTAACACTCCCTGATGTGACCGCGCGAAAAAGAACAGACTGGAAAGGTCAGTAATCGAGGCGCTCGACGATCTTCGCGTCGAGGTCCTCGCGGAGTTCCTCGACTTCCACTTCGTCCAAGACGGGGACGAAGAACCCTTCCACGAGCATGTTCTTGGCCAGTTCGTCCGGCACGCCGCGCGAAGTCATGTAGAACAGGTCTTCCTCGTCGACCTGTCCGACCGTCGCGGAGTGGCTGGCTTCGGTGTCGTGGTTGTTGATGATGAGCTTCGGCGACGCGTCGGCCTCGCTCCGGTCGGAGAGCATCAGCGTGTTCTCACGCTGGTAGGAACTCGTGTCCCACGCTTCCTTGCCGACGTCCTGGACGCCCTCGTAGACCGAGCGCGCTTCGTCGTCGAGCACGCCGCGGGTCACGAGGTCCGCCGTCGTGTGCTCGTTCTTGTGCCAGACACGAGCGGCGACGTCGAAGTGCTGGTCGTCGTGGCCGAAGAACGCGCCGACGGTCTTCGTCTCCGAGCCCTCGCCGTCGAGCATCGTCTCGACGGAGGACTTGGTGAGCCGCGAGCCGATGTTGCCCTCGACCCAGTTGACGGTGGCGTGGTCGGCGGCGGTGCCGCGCTTCAGCGTGTAGGTGTAGGTCTCCTCGTCGACGTCCTGCAGGGAGCCGTACTGGACGTGGCTGTTCTCGCCAGCCGCGATTTCGACCAGTCCGCTGTAGTAGCGTTCGCCGTCCAGTTCCTCGCTCTCCTGGCGCTCCAGAATCGTCACCGAACTCGATTTCTCGGTGACGACGAGCGTGTAGTTGAAGAGCGACTGGCTCTGCATCGTCGTCCGAATCGTCACGTCCTCCGCGTCGACGCCCTCGGGGACGTAGACGAGGGTGCCGGACGTGAACAGCGCTGCCGACAGCGCCGTCAGGTAGTTCTCCTGCGGGTCGATTACCGAGCCGAAGTACTCCTCGACGATTTCCTCGTGTTCGTCCAACGCGTCGGACAGCGAGAGGACGGAGACGCCTTCGGGTTCGACGCGTTCTTTCTCCTCAGCTGCCGACAGCGGGTCGACGAAGCTCTCGTAATCGAGTGCGTCGAGGTTCGTCCAGTCGCGACCCGGCGTTCGGATGACGTCGGGCATGTCGAGCTCCGAGAGCGCATCGAGCGCGTCAAGGCGGGTTTCGAGTAGCCATTCGGGTTCGTCGAGGTCGCCCGAGATCTCGCGGACGGTCTCCTCCGAGAGGGTGCTGTGTACCTGCGTGCTCATCCGAGGCTGCCCTCCATTTCGAGTTCGATGAGGCGATTGAGTTCGACCGCGTACTCGATGGGCAACTCCTCCGTGATGGGCTCGATGAACCCGCTCACGATCATCTGCTTCGCGTCGTCGTCGTCGAGACCGCGGCTCTGGAGGTAGAAGACGTCCTCGTCGCCGATCTTCCCAACGGTCGCCTCGTGGGCGACGTTGACGCGGTTCTCGTTGATCTCCATGTACGGCATGGTGTCCGACGTGGACTCGTTGTCGAACATCAGCGCGTCACACTCGACCGACGTGGACGAGTCCACCGCGCCTTCGCTGATGTGGACGAGGCCGCGGTAGTTCGTGCGGCCGCCGTCCTTGCTGATGGACTTCGACTCGATGGTCGAGTTGGTGTTCGGCGCGTTGTGGTAGACCTTCGCGCCGGTGTCGATATCCTGGCCCTCGCCCGCGAAGGCGATGGAAATCTGGTTCGCGGACGCGCCGCGACCCTTGAGGATGGAACACGGGTAGAGCATGGTGGATTTCGACCCCATGCTTCCCGAGACCCACTCCATGCGGCCACCGGCTTCGACGATGGCGCGCTTGGTGTTGAGGTTGTACGTGTTCTTCGACCAGTTCTGCACGGTCGAGTACTGGACGTGAGCGTCCTCGCCGACGAACACCTCGACGCCGCCGGAGTGGAGGTTGAACGCGGAGTACTTGGGAGCGGAACAACCCTCGATGTAGTGCACTTCGCTACCCTCTTCCGCGATGATGAGCGTGTGCTCGAACTGCCCCATCCCCTCGGAGTTCATGCGGAAGTACGCCTGCACCGGCATCTGGACGGTCACGCCCTCGGGGACGTAGACGAACGACCCGCCGGACCAGACCGCGCCGTGGAGCGCCGCGAACTTGTTGTCGCTCGGGGGCACGCACTTCGTCATGAAGTACTCTCGAACGAGGTCCTCGTGCTCCTGGACCGCCTCGTCCATGTTGCAGAAGATGACGCCCTTTTCCTCCCACTGCTCCTGCATGTTCTGGTAGACGACCTCGGACTCGTACTGGGCACCGACGCCGGAGAGCGCGTTGCGCTCCGCTTCCGGGATGCCGAGTTTGTCGAAGGTGTCCTTGATGTCGTCCGGGAGGTCGTCCCAGTCGTCCGCGCCGCCGCGCTTGTCCACGTCGGGGCGGATGTAGGGGACGATCTCCTCGACGTCGAGTCCCGAAAGGTCGGGCTGGCCGGGCCAGTCCGTCGGCATGGGCATGTTCTGGTAGTGTTCCAGTGCGCGGAGACGCCGCTGGAGCATCCATTCGGGTTCGTCCTTGTCCTCGCTGATGAGGCGGACGACCTCTTCGGTCAACCCCTTGTCGGACTTGACCGCGGCCCGCTGTTCTTTCTTGAACTCGAACCGTTCTTCCGTATCTGTCTCTTTCAAGTGATCCTGATCTGAACTCATACTAACACCTTATGCGGTCTCGTAGACCTGGTCGCGGACCCAGTCGTACCCCTTGTCTTCGAGTTCTTCGGCGAGTTCCGGGCCGCCTTCCTTGACGATTTCGCCGTCGAGCATGATGTGGACCGTGTCGGGTTCCACGTAGTCGAGGATACGCTGGTAGTGGGTGATCTGGAGGATGCCAGTTCCCTGTTCGTCGCGGAGTGCGTTGATTCCTTTCGATACGTCCTGCAGACGGTCGATGTCCAGCCCGGAGTCGATTTCGTCAAGCACCGCGATGGACGGTTCGAGGATGGCGGCCTGCAGCACTTCGTTCTGCTTTTTCTCACCGCCGGAGAATCCGGCGTTGAGGTAGCGCATGGCGAACTTCTCGTCCATGTCGAGGAGTTCCATCTTCTCCTTGAGGAGTTCCTGGAACTCGGCGACGCCGACTTCGCCGTCGTCCGCCGGGCCTTCCATCGGGCTGGTGTCGTAGCCGGACTCTTCCTCTTCTTCCTCAGCTTCGTCCTCCTCGCTAAAGAGGTCTTCGCGCTCTTCGAGCTTCGCGTTGAGCGCGGTGCGGAGGAAGTTGGACATCGTGACGCCTTCGATTTCCGCGGGGTACTGGAACGCGAGGAAGATACCGAGCGCCGCGCGCTCGTTCGGTTCCATTTCGAGAAGATTCCACGTCCGCTTGTCTTCCGGAATCTCGATGTCGCCGAAATCACCCTCTTCGAGGTGAAGCAGTACCTCTCCCTCGGTGACTTCGTACGCGGGATGGCCCGCGATGACTTTCGATGTCGTCGATTTTCCGCTGCCGTTCGGTCCCATCAGGGCGTGAATCTCGCCGGATTCGACTTCGAGATCGACGCCGTTGAGGATCTTTTCGCCTTCTTCCACGACCTCCGCGTGGAGATTTTTCAGTTCGAGCGTTGCCATTGTTAGGTTCACCTAAGTCGTTTGGAGCAAGGGTAGGTCGTCCCATAACCGTTTCGCATTCCTGTGCAATCGGTTTTCGGAAAGAAAAAAATTGTTTTCCACATAGAAAGGGAGAGTGGTTCGCTTCACAGCCGCGTGATGAGTTAAAAACGAACCGCGTGATTACATGAAGCTACTGAGGCCGGTCTGTTGCTGGCCCGTCTTCACTTCCTCCCACGAGATGTCGAGCGCCTCCAGAACCCGCTCGATGGGTCCTTTGAGCGTCTTATCGAGCATCTTGTCCCAATCGACTTCGAACTCTTCGGGAATCTGGTCGGCGTACTCGAAGCAGATGACGTCCTGTTCGTGTTTGAACTCGCCGTACAGCGTGTCCGGCCGAGCGTCCAACTCCTTTTCGCGCTCGATTGTCTCGAAGTACGCCGGGTGCACCTTCTTCAGGTAGAGGCGCTTCGGCTTGCTCCCGCGCTGGAAGTTGGTCCCGAGGAGGAGGTTCGCGTACTTCGCGCCGCGCACCTGTGCCGTGTCGGTGTCGTAGTTGTCGAGCCGTTTCCCGATGCCGCCCGGGATGGCGACTTCGTTCAGATCGACGTTCCCGGCCTGAAAGTCCTCGATGATGTCGTGGACGTACTCTTTTACGTCGTCCAAGTCCTCCCCCGTGACGATCATCTCGATGACTTCCCGCTGGACCTCCTTCGTGATGGGCGCGATATCCGAGCGCTTGTACTCGAAGCCCGTGATGTCGATGTCGTCTACGTCCTTGCCCTCCTTCCAGACGATGTAGCCAGCGTAGCGCTTTTTCTTGCCCGCTTGGAAGAAGCGACGGTACAGTTTCTCGAACTCGATTTGGAAGCGATGTTCGTTCGCGTTCAGCTCCTCGCGGGCGAACTCGTCGTAGCGGGCGTTGATGTGGTCCTCGATTTCGAAGGACTGCTCGATGGCCTCATCCTTCCCGATGTCGCCACCGAGTTCGAGCATCACGGAATCGGTGTCACCGTACGCCACCTCGTAGTCGATTTCGTTCGCCGCGGTTTCGGTGAACTCGATGACTTCCCGGCCGGTTGCGGTGATGGCCGCGCCCATCTCCTTGTCGTAGAGGCGGAACCGCTCCCATCCCAGCACGCCGTAGAGCGAGTTCATGATGACCTTCACTGCTGCCTGCTGTTGGTCGTAGATTTCGTACTCGGCGCTGTTCGGGTCGTGTTCGTTCCGGAGCGCCTTCTTTTCCTCGCGTTCGCTCAACGTCTCGTTGATGATTTCCCGAACGATTCCGTCCGGTTCTTTCCGGAAGTGGCTCCCGTTCGGCGCGACGTACGTGTCACCGTCGTACTCGTCGGGATTCACCGACGTTTCGGGCGACAGATTGAGCGTCACCATACACATCGGGTACAGCGACTTCAGGTCGAGCACCGTGACGTTCTCTTTGACGCCGGTAATCGGTTCGAACACCGCGCCGCCCTCGTAATCCTCCGCCTCGAACTGGCCCTTCGACGGAAGCGCGAACTGCCCGTGGGCCTTGTGCAGGACGTACACGTCCACCGCGTCGCCCGGTGTCGTCGCGTCTTCGAGTTTACACCCGACGAACGACGCGACTTCCCGCCAGAAGGAGACGATATCCTGCTTCCTATCGAGTTCGACGCAGAGTTCCACGTCGCGGACGTTGTATTCGAGCAGGCGCGTCGGATTCTGCTCCCACAAATCGCCGATATCGCCCGCGTAGCGCTCCTTCCCGACGCCGAGTTCGGTCTCGCCGACCGCGTCCAGTCGATAGGAGTCGAGCTCGCTGAACTGAGTCCGCTTGTACGCGTACAACAGGTCGAAGACGACGCGACCCTTGACCGTCGGGCCGCCCCAGTCGCTCCGCCAGACTTCGTTCACGCGCGAGAGTCGGTTGTAGTCGAGGTCGTAGTCGTGGTGCGGTCCCGCCAACCGTTCGAGTCGGTCGAGGAAGTACGGCGCGTCGAAGTCCTCGAAGTTCCACCCTGTCAGTACGTCGGGGTCGGTGTCGTCGATGTAGTCGAGGAACTCCGCCAGCATCTCCTCTTCCGTCTCGAACGTTCGAACGTCGATATCCGAGCCGTCCCGAAGCGGTTCGTAGTCCGGGAGTGCGGCAGGGAGGTTCGCATCCCCATCCGGCGCGTCGAACAGCCACGCGATGTACTCGTCGCGGTAGGAGTCGTGGCTCGTGAGACAGATGATCGGCTCCTCGCCGTCCTCCGGAAAGCCGGAGCGGTCGTCGACTTCGATGTCGAAGGTGTGAACGCGAAGGTTCGCTTGTACCTCTGCCGCCTCGACTTCGTTCTCCTGCACGACGATAGCTCCGTCCTCACGGCGGCGCTCGGGAAGCCGAATCCCGCTTTTGATGTCCTTGTCGATGAGAAAGCGGTTAGGGAAGAGAATGTCGGCCTCGAAGTGTTCGAACTCGTCGCGGATGTTACCGACATCCCGCGGCGTCCGTCCGAATATCTTGGTCAACTGCTCGCCGCGGATGCTCTCGTAGCCCTCTTCGGACCCCGTAATCCGCCCGTCGTTCAGTTTACCATCGTTCAGCGTCTCCGTCGGTGCGTAGAAGTACGGTTGAAAGCCGACGACTTGGACGTGCTCCTGTTCGTCATCCGGCGTCCGTCCGAAGACGTGGATGATGGGTTCCTCCTCGTCACCACTGCCGTCGATAGTGTAATCGACTTGCGTCACCGCCAGCTCGATGGTTCCTTGCGATTCGGGGAGCCAGTCGGTATCGGCGTCCACCACGTTCGCCGTCGTCGATTCGTTCCCCGCAACGGCGTGGGCTTCTGCCGCGGGACGCGCTTCCCCGCCCGCGAAGTCACCAAGCCCAGATTGAGTCATGTCGATTGTTTTTGGCGCTTCCGGGTAAAAACCCTCCCGTTTGTGCCAGTCGGGAAAGGGGAAAGAGATTTAATGTGTTAACTCATAGCACAGGGTGAGGTCAAGCCAATGTCTGACCGTGCAACAGAGGACGGAACGCTGGACCGCGCAGAAACCGAACTCCCGGTTCCCGACGAACCGATGAGTTCGATCGAAGCCTATGAGACGGAGGATGGTGTCGTATTCTACGACGCCAACAATCCCCTTGGTTGGCTTAAGGCGTCCAGCACGGTCACGCTAGAGAAACATATCTGAATCGAGCGTCTCAATCATATTTGAATCGAGCGTCTCAATCGAACGCCTGCATCGACTCCGAACGCTTTTGCCGTTTACACACGAACCACGACCACGGTGTTCGACAAATTCGGTCACGACGATGAGGGTTCCGAAGACCCGGGTGACGCTCCGGAAGCCGACATGATTCCGACCGTAGACGACCCGTCGGAGCGTCTCCACGTCGACGCCCCGTCGGTACGTGACTACAGCACGGTGGACGCCGACCCGGAACTGCAAAAGGAGTTCTGGTCGCAAGTCCTTCTCTTCAACATCGCCCTGTTCTGTCTCAGCCTCGGCCTCATGCTCGTCGCGTTCCGAAGCCAGTGGACGTTCGGCGGCGGACTCGTTGTCATCGGTCTCTTCGCGTTCGGCCGCGGCTATCGTCGGTACCGTAACGTCCAGAAGGACTAACCGTTCGCCGCCGCTATCCCGAGCCATGCGAACCGTCCGCGACGAATCGGGACGACGACATCTGCTGGTCAAGCGGTCGAGCGATTCGAGCCTCGTCCGCGACCCGCGAACAGGAGAGGAGCGCTACGTCGAAAACGACCGCCTCGATGCCGCGGGCGGCGAGTCACCGCTCGAAACGTCCGCACGACGGATTTCGCCGCCGGTCAGACGGATTCTCACTGCCGTGCCGAACGACCGTTCGATCGGCCTGTTGGTCGAATTCTACGACCGTGGTCCCCTACCCGCCCGCTCGCTCGTCTCGGCGTACGACCTCTGTGAAAGCGACCTGCACGGGTTGCTCGCGGAGTTTCGCGCGGCTGGTCTCATCGAAGAGCGAACCGTCGCGGGCGAACGCGGCTACGGCTTGACCGATACCGCTCAGGACGGACTGGCGTCGTTAGTCGGCGACGCCGAGCAGTGATTCTCGCTGTTCGACGTGCGACCGGTTCGTCGTCGAATCCTTCTCCACGCGAACGAGGTTGTCCGCGCCGCCGACCAGTTCGTCGTCGTGGCTGACGACGATTATCTGTTCGACGCCCAACTCTCGCATCGACTCGACGAGTTCGACCAACTGCGAGACGTGGCCCGAATCGAGGAACACCGTCGGTTCGTCCAGAATGAGCGGTGGCATCGGCGCACTCCCCTCGATTCCCTCCGCGAGCAGGCGATAAATCGCACACCGCAAGCTCAAGTTGAACAGCGCCCGCTCCCCGCCCGACAGCTGTTCGGGGTCGAGCGGTTCGCCGTCCTTCTGGTAAATCGTGAGTCGGTACTCCCCGTCGAGCGCGATACGGGCGTACGAGTCGTTCTGGTAGATGAGGTCGAACACCTCGTTCAACATCCGCTCCAGACTCACGACGTTTCGCTGACGGAGTTCCGCCCTGAGGTCGCCGTACATCGACTGGAGGTCAGCGGCCTCGTCGTACAGCGATTCCAGCGCGGACACCCGTTCCTCGATATCGTCGCGGCGGTCACGGAGTTCCTCCAGTTCCTCGATTTCCCCGCGAACCGCCCCGATCCGGTCGATGAGGTCGTCCCGTTGTTCGCGTAGCGACGATAGTTTGTCCGCAACCTGTTCGAGGTAGTTCTCCGCCCGCTGTTTGTTGTCACGGGCTCGCTCGACCGCCGACTCGTCGTATGCGTCACGGAGTTCCGACTGACGCGCGCGTTTATCCGTGAGATTCTCGCGGCGCTGGTCGTTCAACTCGTCGAGATGACTCCGTTTTTCGGCGAGGCGGTCGAGTTCCGACTCCGCGTCCGCCTTCTTCTCCTGTACCGTCTGTATCCGTTCGATTCGGGTTCGACGGTCGGCCACCGCCTCCCGCTCCCGTTCCAGCCGTTCTATCTCTTCCCGCTGCGTTTCGGCTTTTTCCTCCAGTTCCTCCGCCGACTCCTTGCGCTCCGCCGCATCCGATTGGAGCGTCTCCGCTTCTTCCCGAAGCGTTTCGGCCTCCTCGCGTTTCTCCCGAATCGCACTCTCCCGGTCCTCGACCAATTGTTCGACGTTCTTCCGGTTGTTCCGGCGCTCTCGAACGCGGTTTTCCGCGGTGAGGAGGTCATCAGCGTCATCGATTCGCGCTTCGAGGCGCGTCCGTTTTTCACGGAGGGTTTCGACGTTCCCTTGCAGTTCGGACACTCGCTCCCGGTCTTCGTCTATCGTATCGACGTGCGGCGATTCCTCGACCGGTTGACCACATTCCGGGCACTTCCCGGCGTCGAGGAGGCGTTCCGCCTCCGCCACCTGCTCTTTCGCGGTTCGAAGGTTCGCACGGACGTTCGTCTCCTCCTCGCGGCAGTCTTCGAGGTCCGAACGGAGCGATTCGAGATGGTCTTCGGCCTCCCCGAACTCGACCGGCGCGTCCGCGAAGCGTTCGCGGTACGACTCGATTTCGTCGTCGATTTCGCTTAATTTCTCGCGGCGGTTTTCGAGTTCCGCCGTCGCCTCCTCGACTTCGGTATCGAGTCGATTCGCCCGCTCTCGTTTCTCCGCTGCCCGGGATTCGAGGTCGGCCACGCGCTCGCCGAGGTTCGACGCCTGGTTGTCGAACATCTGGGCCTTCATGCGATGGTCTTCGAGCGTTTCCGCGAGCGACTCGTCCTCGGCATCGAGCGCTTCGATTCGGGAGTCGAGGGCCTCCTCGTCGGCGCTTTCGAGGTCCGTTTCGTCGAGCAGCGTTTCGACCTTCGAGGTCAGTTCCACGATAGTCTCTCGAACGTCGCTCGCCCGCTTTCGACACTCCTCGCGTTCGCGTTCCGTCTCGGTTATCTCGTCTTGAAGCGCCTCGATATCCGTTTCGAGAGAGTCCAGTTCCGCCCGCTTCTCCTCCGACGTTTCGAGGACGGCTTCCGCGTCTTCGAGCGTCTGCTGTGCCTCGTCGCGGTTCCCTTCGAACCGCTCTATCTCCGATTCAGTCTCGTTCCGTTTCGATTCGAGGTCGTTCAACAACCCGTGGAGGTTCTTTTCCTCTTTCGCTTCGATTTGGGATTCGAGTTCGGAGTAGCTTCCGCGGCGGTCGTCAAGGACGCTTTTGACGCCGAGGCGGGCGTCGCTCGCTCGTTCCCGGTACTCCTCCAGTTTCCCCAGTTGGAGGAGGTCGTCTATCATGTCTTGGCGCTGTGCCGGGGTGACGTTGATGAGTTTGTTCACCTCGCCCTGCCGGACGTAGGCGCAGTTGACGAACGCCTCCGCGTCCATGCGAAACAGATTGACGATGTGAGAGCGCACGTCGCGGGCACCGTCGATGCTTCCGTCGGGCGTTTCGAGGACGCATTTGGCGGTCTGGGCCGACTCTCCCGTCGCACGAATCCGACGGTGGATGTGGTAGCTTCCGCCCGCATGGGTGAACCAGAGTTCGACCTCCGCGTCCTCCGCACCGATGGTGACGACATCTTCGAGCGTCCTGTCGAGCGCCCGTGCACCGTACAGCGCGAAGAAGCACGCTTCGAGCAGGGAGGATTTTCCGCTCCCGTTGAGTCCGTGAATGACGGTGATACCCGATTCGAGTGCGAGATCCGCGTCCTCGTAGCACTTGAAGTTCGAAAGGCGAACGCGCTCGAATTTCACAGGTAATCCTCCATCGATATCTGTCCGTCAGCACCGTCGTCAGTGGCGGCGCTAGACTCGTCGGTAGCTGTGTTCGCATCGTCGGTGGCGCTGTCGGAATCCGCCACGGCCTCGGCGGGCGGTGACTCCGGTTGTGACTCGTCCGCGGAGGAATCCTCCGATGGCGACTCCGCCGCCGAATCGTCTTCGGCGTCCGTGTCGTCGGCCGGTTCCGAACGCACCGACACCGAGACCGTCTCGGCGTCCGACTCGGCCGTTTCGGCGTCCGATTCCTCGGCCGCAGTGTCGCTCGTCTCCGGCCCGTCTTCGTCGGGGGCGTCGGCCTCCGCCGGGTCGAACGCGGCAGTATCCTCCGAAATCCTCGTTGCGACGTGCTCTTCGACCGCATCCCGAACGTTCGAATCTGCGACCTTGCTGGCGCGAACGAGTTCGTCCAGTTCGTTCGCCGCCTCGCTGAGTCCCATCTCCCGGACGCGTTTTCGTACGGCGTCGTCGGGGTCGGCGAACGAAACCGAGTGGTTCTCGGATTCGGTTTCGATTTCGCGCCGGTCGGTCACGCGGGCGACGAGCGCGCCCTCGTCCAGCGCGAACTCCTCGACGCGGGCGGGCGTCACGTCGGTTCCCTCGCCTTCGATGGAGACGAGGACGACCGACTCGTCCACGTCGTGTTCCCGAATCGCCTCCCGAACGAAGTCGATGCCGTCCCCCTCGGCGAGCGTGACCGAGACGAACTCGAAATCACGGGTTTCGATTCCGCGTCGCGTAATGGTCACGTCGTCCTCGAAGTGGACGATGTTGTATCCCCGGTCGTCGCGCTCGCTCGCGCTCGCGCGCTCGGTCGAACCGCAATACGTCACCCACGCGTCGGCGACGCACTCTTTGCCCGGTTTGTGGTTGTCGCCGAGCAACATCGCGTCGAAATCGACCGACGCCTCGGTCAGCACGTGTTCGGCGTCCCAATCGCCGAAGTCGAACGGCTGAAACAGGCCGTGTGCGACGAGCGCGGCGGATTCGGCGTCGTGCGCCTCGAACTCGTATTCGAGGTCGTCGCGCTTCGAGACCGGTACGTGGTCCAAGCCGTAGAAGGCAGTATCACCGACGAGAACGGGAGACGGTCCGAGCCGCGTCGCAAGTCCCAGCGTCTCGAAGAGGTCGAGCCACTGCTGACCGTGCGTGCTCTCGTGGTTCCCGACGATAGCGAGAAACGGGATGTCCGCCCGACGAAGCTTCCGGAGGACCGAAATCGTCCCGTGGAGGTCCACGAGTCCGGGTCGGCGGTCGTGGAACAGGTCGCCGGCGTGGACGACCGCATCCACCTCATCCTCGATGGCGTCCTCGACAACTCGGTCGAAGGCGGCAAGAAAATCGTCCCGTCGCTCGGGCGAATGATACTGACGATACCCGATGTGAGTGTCGCCCGTGTGAATCACCCGTGTCATTGGTTCAGCGATAAGTTCCCACCTCATAAATTGTTTCCGTGACTGCCGCGTTTACATCGACATGACGTTTCAGGCGTCTCACATACCTCCCGACACGCTCGGTGACCTCGGCCGTTCCGTTTCCGCCGAGGAAAGCGACGACTCGATGTCCGTCGAGGCACCGTTCACCGGGGAGAGAATCGGCGACGTACCGGCGTGTGTCCCGCGGGACGTGACAGCGGCGGTTTCGCGTGCCCGAACGGCCCAAACGGAGTGGTCGTCGTGGTCGATGGAGCGGCGGGCGGACGTCTTGTCTCGATTCCACGACCTCGTGTTGGACCGGCAGGACGAACTGCTCGACGTGATGGTACTCGAGAGCGGAAAGGCCAGACGAGACGGCTACGAGGAGATTCTCGACGTTGCGACCAACGCGCGATACTACGCCGCTCGCGCCGAGGAATTCCTCCGGCCGCGGCGACGGGACGGGGCGATTCCACTCGCCACGAAGACGATGGAGTACCGAACGCCCGTCGGTGTCGTCGGCATCATCGCGCCGTGGAACTATCCCCTCACGCTCGCCGTCTCGGACGCGATTCCCGCGCTCCTCGCCGGAAACGCGGTCGTATTGAAACCCGCCGAGGAGACGCCGTTTACCGCGCTCCTCGCCGCGAAATTGCTCCGGGAAGCGGGACTGCCGGAGGACGCCTTTCGAGTCGTCACCGGATGGGGTGACGAGGTGGGTCCGGCGCTCATCGACGCCGTGGATTTCGTGAGTTTCACCGGCAGCACCGAGACGGGACGAACCGTCGCGGAACGCGCTGGCAAGAATCTCGTGAAATGTTCGCTCGAACTCGGCGGAAAGAATCCCATGCTCGTGCTCGACGACGCGGACGTGAGCGCCGCGGTCGAGGGTGCGATTCGGGGCTGTTTCACCAACGCCGGACAGCTCTGTCTCTCCTTCGAGCGGTTGTACGTGCAGAACGGCGTATACGACCGGTTTCTCCCTCGATTCGTGGAGCGGACGCGCGAACTGTCGATGGAATCCTCGTTCGACTACGACGTCGAAGTCGGGTCGCTCGTCTCCGAGCGGCAGTTCGAGAAGGTACGGAACCACGTTGACGACGCCGTGAGCAAGGGCGCGACGGCCGTGGTCGGTGGGAACGCCCGCCCCGACGTGGGACCGTACTTCTTCGAGCCGACGATTCTGACGGGAGTAACCGACGAAATGACCGTGGCGCGCGAGGAGACGTTCGGACCGGTGGTCGCCGTCTCCCGGTTCTCGTACGACGAGGACGGAATCGCACTGGCGAACGACTCCGACCGCGGTCTGAACGCGAGCGTCTGGACGACGGACTCCGACCGCGGATGGGAAGTCGCTCGCCAAATCGACTGCGGGACGGTCGGAATCAACGACCCGTACCACGCGATTTGGGCGTCCGTCGATTCGCCGATGGGAGGGATGAAAGACTCTGGAATCGGTCGCCGTCACGGCCGGGAAGGGATTCGAAAGTACACCGAGTCGCAAACGGTCGCCGAACAGCGGTTCGCCTCGGTCGCCTCGCCCCGCCGGGTCCCGGCGAAGTGGTACGCCCGTGCGATGACGGGCGTGATGCGCCTGTTCAAACGAATCGAGGAGGGGTGGTAGATGAGCGTCTTCCTCACCGGTTTCCCCGGATTTCTCGGGTCCGCCTTGACGGAGCGGCTGGTCGCCCGTGGCAGCGACGTCACCTGCCTCGTCCAGCCCAAATATCGGCGAACCGCCGAGCGACGAGCGCGGAAAATCGAACGCGCACACGCGGCCGACGGAGAGGTCGAACTCGTGGGCGGGGACATCACGGAAGCCGACCTCGAATTGGGCGAGGCGGTCGAATCGTTGCAGACCGACACCGAAGCGGTCTATCATCTCGCGGCGGTCTACGACCTCGCGGTGAGTCGGGAGGTCGGGATGGCCGTCAACGTGGAGGGAACGAAAAACGTCCTCGACTTCGCAGACGGCTGTGAGAACCTCCGGCGGTTCCAGTACGTGAGCACGTGCTACGTGAGCGGGCGCTACGACGGGACGTTCACCGAGAACCACCTCGTCGAGGGCCAGCGGTTCAACAACTACTACGAGACGACGAAGTACCTCGCCGAGGTCGCGGTACAGGACCGAATGAAGTCGGGATTGCCCGCGACTATTTATCGGCCCGCAATCGTCGTCGGGGACAGCGAAACCGGCGAGACACAGAAGTACGACGGCCCGTACTACCTGCTTCGGTGGCTCATGCGCCAACCCGGCGTGGCGGTCGCACCCGTTCTCGGCGACCCGACGGCGTACGAGGTCAACGTCGTCCCGCGGAATTTCGTGGTCGATGCCATCGCCGAACTGAGCCGACTCGACGAGTCGGTCGGGGACGTCTACCAACTCTGTGATCCGAACTCGTTGACCGTGGACGAGATGCTTCGCGCCTTCGGTCGAGCGACCGGAAAACGGGTCGTTCGGGTGCCGACTCCGAAAGGTGCGCTGAAGCGCGTGCTCTCCCGGTTCCCGGAACTGGAGATCGAACCCGCGACGCTCGATTACTTCGACCACCCGACGAGCTATGCGTGTGAGAACACGGTCGCCGCGCTCGAAACCGCGACCGGTGGCGAGATTCAGTGTCCGGCGTTCGGTTCCTACGTCGGGAATCTGGTCTCCTTCGTCCGCGAACACCCGGAACTCACGCCCGACGCGATGGTCTGAGCGCGGCGGCGTGAGACAGTGGGGAGAAAGGGCACGCCTCGGTGAGGCGGAAGACGAACGCGAGGGAATTGCGGAAAGCGAAATGGCCACGGATGGCCGTCGTTGGCCGCGGCATGAGATATAAACGCTCGGGAGTCGGAGACGGACGCTCTACGTTAGAGGTCGAGCGTGTACAGGCGTTTTCGGGCGTCGGAGAAGGAAAACCGCGAGTCCACGAGGTTTTCGTCTTCGAGACGGGTCAGCGCGTAGCGGACGGTTCGCGGCGGGAGCAGCGTCTCGTCCGCGAGTTCGCTCTGGGTCATCGTCTCGTTGTACTCCAATACCTTTGCGACTAGCTTCGCGCTCGGCGGCAGGTCGCGGATGGCCGCGGTCGAATCCACGTCTTGCAGCCGGTTTTCGGTCGTTCGTGAAAGCTCTGGGGCGCTCATCACATGTCCGTTTTGAATACAGGGTAATAATATTTCCTGTTCGTTCTTATTACTGTAAGGAATTAAAATCCACGTGTGGTTGCGGTGTAGCAACAGGTCGGTCACCCGAAGCCTCTTAAGATACAGGCCCTTATCCCGAGTTGATGACCGATACTGTGGATGACGTAGAACTCCCCTACGACGAGGAGAGTACGTCCCAACAGGAACAAATAGAGGCTCTCCAAGAACGTCTCGACGTCCTCGAATCACAGAACGAGGAAATGCGGGACAAGCTTCTCGATGCGAACGCAGAGAACAACAAGTATCAGCAGAAACTCGAACGGCTCACCCACGAGAACAAGAAGCTGAAGCAGTCGCCGTTGTTCGTCGCCACGGTACAGGAGATTACCGACGAAGGCGTTATCATCAAACAGCACGGCAACAACCAAGAGGCAGTCACGGAAGTGACCGAGGAGATGCGCGAGGAACTCGACCCCGACGCGCGCGTCGCCGTGAATAACTCCCTCTCTATCGTGAAGACGCTGGACGACGAAACCGACGTTCGCGCTCGCGTGATGCAAGTCACGAAGAGCCCCGAAGTGACCTACGAGGACATCGGCGGACTTGAAGAGCAGAATGAACGAGGTCCGCGAGACGGTCGAACTGCCGCTCGAAAATCCCGACATGTTCCAAAAGGTCGGTATCGAGCCGCCGAGCGGCGTCCTCCTCTACGGCCCGCCGGGAACCGGGAAGACGATGCTGGCGAAGGCTGTCGCCAACCAGACCGACGCCACGTTCATCAAGATGGCTGGGTCCGAACTCGTCCACAAGTTCATCGGCGAGGGCGCGAAACTCGTCCGCGACCTCTTCGAAGTCGCCCGACAGCACGAACCCGCCGTGCTGTTCATCGACGAAATCGACGCCATCGCGTCGAAGCGTACCGACTCGAAGACGTCCGGTGACGCCGAGGTCCAGCGCACGATGATGCAGTTGCTCTCTGAGATGGACGGCTTCGAGGACCGCGGCGAAATCCGCATCATCGCGGCGACCAACCGCTTCGATATGCTCGACCGCGCCATCCTTCGCCCGGGCCGCTTCGACCGCCTCATCGAAGTCCCGAACCCCGGCGAGGAAGGCCGCGAACAGATTTTCCGCATCCACACCCGCGACATGAACATCGCGGACGACGTGGACTACGAACAACTCGCCGTCGAGACGGGCGACGCAAGCGGTGCCGATATCAAGGCCATCTGTACCGAGGCCGGGATGTTCGCCATCCGCGACGACCGCACCGAAATCAGGATGCAGGACTTCGTTGACGCCCGGGAGAAGATAGAGCAAGAAGAAGAAGAGAACGACGAAGTGTCCAAGACGTTCGCCTGAGTCGGTCAGCCTCCTCCGGTCTCCGGACTCAAAGCTTCCTGTAACACAGTTGCGGTTCGGTTTTTCTCATTTCGTTTTCGTCGCGCTCGTCAGCTCCGGAGTCACAACGCTCGTCGAGGAACCCCAATTTACACCAGCGCCGTAAAAAGTGCGTAGGGAACGCCGAACAGCAGTATCGTCATCGACACGAGAATGAGCAGGTACGAGCCGA
>NZ_MEIH01000374.1:0-28966 GCF_001723155.1 Haladaptatus sp. W1 | reverse complement strand
AAGCAACCGACGGCGGCGAAGATACCCGGAGTCAGTCCTGAAAGCCCGGCGGCGCTATCGGCTCGATGTCGAGCGTTTCGAGGTGGTCGTCGAAGAAGTCGCGGCGGCGACGGAGCTGCTCGGGGGAGTGTGAGTCGGAGCCGACCGTGAACGGAACGTCGTACTCCTGGAGAATCGTGAAAAATCGCTCCGCGGGATGGACGATACCCGCGTCGGTCAGGGCGCGACCGGCGTTGATTTCGGGGACGGTTCGAGACGACGCGAACGTCCGGGCGAGCCGTCGATAGTGGTCGTCCGTCGCGCGGCCGCGGAGTCCGGGGGTCCGCTCTATCAGGTCGGGATGGGCGGCGATGTCGAACAACTCGGACTCGACGAGGGCGGAGAGGGTCTCGAAATAGCGGTCCACGATACCGTCCAACTCGTCGTCGGACATGTTCTCGAAGTTGGAGGGGACCTGCACATTCATCTCGGCGATGTCGTGGACGCTGCCGATGGTGTAATCGAAGTCGGCGCGCTCGAAGAAGTGGCGTATCTCGGCCTCGTCGCGGGGGTCGTAGTCCATTTCGACGGCATCGTAAATATCGACGTCGGCATCCTCGCGCAACGATTCGATGGCGCGCCGACGGCGTTCGTAGGTGACGTCCAGATTGAACCCCCTCGCCGCGCGGATGTCCTTCGTGTACTCGCGCGAGGAAACTGTACAATGGTCGGTGACCCCGATTCCGTCGAGGCCCGCCTCCTCGGCGGCGCGGACCATCCGGGAGAGGAACGTCCCGTCGGAGTAATTCGAGTGAGTGTGAAAATCTCGCATTCGGTGAAAACGTGGACGAGGACGGGTATAAAATCCGCTGGCGATGTCGGTGGAAGTGTCGCTGGGGTCGATAGGTGTCAGTTAACTTCAGTTGTTATTAGTAGGTATTAGTGGATATCAGTGTATGAAACCGGGTGTCAGTGGTAGCAGTGGAAGTCAGTGGGTCGAAGTCGGTAATGGACCCGTCGATATTTCTCCTGAATCGACAAAAGTGCTCCCACTCCCCAGACAAACTCAGCTGACTGAGTTCTCATCTTTCCGACCTGGCTTTTACTATGACCCTTCGAAACCCGCTTCGTGAGCATCTTTCACACGAATAGATTCGACTTGGTCGTTATGAAAATAATGAGGAGATAACAGCCGTTACCACACTCCGTTTACGACAGTTTGACCGACCATATTGAAGGGGTCTGTTCAATTCGGCCAGTCTGGATCCAAGATGCTAGACAGTGTTGGCGGAACTCAGCACCTGCTATCCGTTTCCGATTCGGATTTCCGAAATCCGACTGCTCAATACAGAAATCACTGAACAATAGAGACACTCACGTATCGGAACGGACAGCGAGGGAAAGGGAGAGGTAACCCTCACACCCAAGCACGAGCCATTGTCGGGTGATGGCGCCAGACGATGGCATCGTACTGGCCAGTGTGAGAGCGTATCTTCACCAATGACCCGAAGGATAAAATAAGTTCATCAGACATTGATTGATTTTATTAGATGATTCGGTCAAATAACCGTGCTATGTATATCGAACTCAATTTCTAGCGTCTCTTTCTTTCAACCTAGTGAGTTCTGCGGTAAGCAGCCGTTACTCAAGTTTCTGGAGAGCTAGCAGAAAGTATGAACAGCGACACAATGAGAACGAAAACGACTAGTTGGTTCGGGTCCATCATAAACCACATTGGCCCGAATCCACCACCGCAATACGCATTGGTCGCCTCTGAGACGATTGATTTCGACTCATCGACTTCAGAGCTTGTTGCTGGTGTCGTAGAAGCACTCATTGATGTGATCGAGCCGGCAGGTGGCCAGACCACGCTCTCGCTGTACGAATACGTGGACCCAGATGCGCTCGAAGACATCATTACAGCAAGTGCATCGAAATAGAGCGACGTTGAGGTGCGATTCACAGTCAAGGACTATCTCGTCACAGTTCGGAGCGACAATACCGTCCTCGTCTACGAACCGCTCAGGGCCTGACGATAACAGGAGAATCTCGATCCGAACCGCGATGACAGGATTTGAGAATGAAATACAGACAGGTGAGAAAGGTTATCTCGCCGTGCTCCATGCGACCAGATACGATGATCGATGGTGTTGAAGAAGAGGTTGATATGCTTGACCGGCATTTGGAGGTTCTTCAGATGGTTGTGAACAACGAACCGATCGGGATTGTGAAGATGTCGAATGAATTGGGCTATGACCATCACGAAATACGCTATTCGCTTCGAATACTCGAAGAAGAGAATTTGATCGAGCCCACACAACAGGGCGCAATCACGACTGATGAGACGGAAGCGTTCATTGAAAACTGGGATGAGCAGATCGACGATGTTAGAACGAGACTCACTGCAATGAAAATTGGCGAGTAAGCTACAACTCTCGAAAAACGAGTAACATTTCGTACTGTTGGAAGCATTTTCTCCGTGGTTTATCCGAATGCAGGCGCTAAGTCTCCTTCCGTAACGCCCGAAACACGTAGGACGAGGGAGTTCACATACTACAAATCCGTGAGTCGGAGTTTTCCCTCGACTTCGTAGACATGGCCCTTATTATACAACCGTTCAATAATATCTTCGGCAGCAGGCCGCTCGAGATCTTCCTTCTCGGCCAGAACGGCATAGGCTTGCTCGTAAGTAAGTTCATCACCAGATGGAATTGCGCTCGCGAGCGCATCAAGCGCTTCTTGCGCAAGTGGTGTGAGTGGCGACATCTCGTTTGGACCCATTCGTATCACCAAATTCGAGGACACGACAGGTAAACCCTCGGACAGAGTCTACTCGTGACACTACCTATCTCATTATGACAAGGGGTAATGAGCAGACGACATGGGAGGATGGGTTGGTCTGGGCACAAAAACCCACGTTGCCTGCTGGGTTACGCTGACTGCACTCAACACTTGGTACCCGACGGATAAAGACATCAGCCAACCAGCGCGGAAGTAAAACTGAAGACACGGGAGGATTCGCGGCCCAGCGCTTCTCACGAACAACGCCGAGTTCAGAGCGCATCCACCAAAGCGAATTTTCTTGGGTTAGTACACTATACCAACGGAAGACGGATCCAACCGGTCAATCGAATTGACAATGGTGGCCGATCTCGAGAAAATACCCCCCATCGAAGTACAAATGAAACCAGTTCCATGGAAAGGGGAGGGTTCGAAGAATAGAGGGAGATGGTATGATACTCAAAGATAGTGCCGACTTTCGTAGCAGTTACACCACCCTATACCGTCTCTTCCAACTATATAAACGGACACACCCCACTACTTCCATCATATGTCTGACGCACGTCAGACCTTCGTTTCCAACCCAACCATCTATTCCAATCTTTAAGCCAGTCTCCCCCATTGTTTCCAACTTCACCACCACAACAAGTGGAGCAGCTATACATCGAATATTATACTAAGGAAAGATTTATTTATTTATTAGTGACTGGAATCATACCCGTACTAGCGATAAAAGAGTGGCTAGTGGCCCTCTAAAGTGGTTAGTGCGTTATCACTTCCGTTGTTTCCTCGAGTATTGTGTTTCGTCTATCGCTGAAGTTGGAAACGGTGGGGTGGGAGGGGGCTATAAAGAAACCCGTGGTTGGAAGCACTGGTCCGGGTTGGTGTTTCCTCTTTGTGAGAGCGACACTCGACTTGAAATGGTGATATGTCAGACACTATATCAGCACTTTGGTTGTAATTGTGCACTGTTGATCTCTTACTAGCCTCTCTCTTCCTAGCTTCACTTGCAACTGTGGTGTCTGACGAGGAGGGGTAAGTAGTACCATTTGATCGGCTATAGTTTTTACATAGCTATTGATGTGAAGTACCACGAGCCGGGTGCCCCGTGGAACTCTCATTGTATCTTCTTTTGAAACACTTCCGACGAATCCCCACACCCCTCGTTTTCAGTGAAAACAGAACCGCTAGCTGATTCTCAACTACTCTACTAGTTTAACTAGAATGTGTAATAAGTAGTTACTGGTAGGAGTAATATTGGCGGCGTGGTTATGCGGGTGAAAATCGGTTGCACTCGTCGTGTTTTTCACTGAAAGTGTGGTGTCTGACAATGAACTCACTTCCCAGCTTTTAAGCTCTCGTGTTCTGCTCGAATCGAGTAGGTACTCACTCGACTGTTTTCACTGAAAATGAGGGGTGTCTCTCGTCGCTTTTTGACCACCAACCGTCCATATCCACACGCTCTCGATGCTCGTTCCGCGCCTTTCACTGAAAACCGGGGAGCAGTAGAACTCAGATACTCCTTCTTGATGAGTTGTAATAACGTGCCAAACGATCCTATCCCCACGCCGGATCCAGAAGATCTCGCTGACGATCCACTTACCAAGCGTAATGGCTCTATTTTCGCGCGTCGTGAGCTACTTCGAATTGGTTATGTTCCTGACAGCGACCGCATCGTTGGTCGTGACGCGGAAATCAAAGATATAGAAGAGTTGCTCCAACCTGGTGTTTTCGGCGATCAACCCGGACATGCGATTGTATACGGGAAAACAGGGTCCGGAAAATCGCTAGTCTCCCGACACGTCACTGGACGTGTTCGAGCAATCGCCCAAACTAACGACGTCGCTCTCATTTCTGCCTATATTGATTGCGATCAAGCAAACACTATTACTCGCGTCGCTCGGTCTCTCTCCCAACAAGCTGAATTCCAGTCTACTCGCTCACTCAATATTCCAGATAAGGGGATCGGATCTAGTGAGTATATGGACTATCTCTATACGCTTCTCGACGATGCTGATGTTCTCATTGCTATTATCGACGAGATTGACAAGCTGGGTGACGATGAGATATTATTCAAACTCTCGAGAGCCGAAGAGAGTGGTAAAACGGATTGCTATATCGGTGTCGTTGCAATCAGCAACAAAATTGAGTATTACGAGAATCTCGACGAGCGTGTGAAGTCCAGCTTCCAAGACGATGAACTCGTCTTCCATCCGTATGATGCTGGGGCAAATCCGTGAAATTCTGAGTAAACGGCGAGATGCATTCCAACCCGATGTTCTCGAAGATGGTGTTATCCCACGCGTAGCAGCGCTTGCGGCGCATGAGCACGGTGACGCACGGAAAGCAATTGAAATCCTTTCGAGCGCTAGAAAGCTGGCTGCTCGAAATGGCGTTTCTAGTGTCACAGAGGAGCATGTCGATGCAGCACAGGATTATGCGGAAATGTCGCGGTTCCAAGAGCTAATTCGGGGATCGACTCCCCATTCGAAATATGTCCTATTCGCGCTCGCCTATCTCCAGAAATCTTCCCTGAAACAAGCATTCAGCATAGGCGAGATCTACCGTGTGTACGAAGACGTCTATAAGAGTGAGGGAACTGATCCCCTCAGTCACCAGCGAGTGCTGGAACTGTTGAAGGAATGGGCCTTTAGTGACGTCACTGAAAATCGGCATACTGGTGCTGGCAAGAGTGAAGGGAGCTATCGGGAACACTCCCTCTTGCGCGACTCGGATATGGTTCTCGATACTGTATTTGAACAGCCAAAAACGAAGCAGAATATCGTGTTTGATCTTCAAAGGAGCTGATTCTACGTTGAACATTCAAGAAAGCTGTTGCTGGTTCAAATAATCTATACCAGCTGAAGTTAGTATTCAATACTAACTTTGAATCGTTTTATTCTCGAGTTTGCTCTCCGTCGGATCGGGCGAGAACTGGTCTGTAAGCGTATTTCCCAAATTTTCTGACTGCTGCGATGTCTGCGATTCTCACGAGTCGGTAGATTCTCACGACTCGTGCGAATCGTACGGTGTTTAAACACCCAAATGGTTAAACGACTGTGACATTCTCGCCCGCCTTAAGGGGGGAGCGTCAGCGAGCGTGTAGGGCAGGGTATTTCACAAAGACGCTGTTTTCCAGCGTGACTTTTCCGATATCGATCCTGATGAAGTTGATATGAACATCGATCTCGAGAAACCGTATCGTGGAATGCAGACTGCAATCTTTGATATTCTAGATGATGCAGGCCGCCTGTGTGTTTGACAGACCGAGGACGAGCTTTTGGAATGTGCTGAAGCACTCCCCTAGCTACTGTTCTTCGTCGACACCGCGTGCGTCAAGGATTAACTGTGCCATCTTTTCGGGATTTTCCGCCGCTAACCGAACCATCGCATCGTGAACTTCACGACTCTCGTGATTCCGGACACCAGCATCACGCAACTCTCGCGTCATCTCTAAATCTCGTGCATCCTCAAACTCCTGCCACGATTCTTCGCGTGTGTAGATACTCCGTCGTAGATTTGAAGAGAACTCGAATGCAGGCGTCTTTCGTGGGTCTTTTGGTTCTTCTGATGTTTTCGATTCGTGCGACTCGTGCGATTCGTTCGATGTTTGCGATTCTTCCGATGCGCCAGACTCGGACGAACTGCTCGAAGTGGATGTCTTCTCTGTTCCCTCGTTGATTGCATTTTCGAGATCGTCAAACGCTGTCATTTATGCACCACCTTCCCCTGCTCGACGATTTGAGCGAGTTCGTCGTAGGCTTCGAGCTGATCGCACGTCTCATCGTAGTCTCGAAGTGGAACGCTTTCATCGTGCGCACGATCGATCGCCGCTCGGTGTCGAATCCCCGGCAGATTACCGTTTTGTTTCCCTCGATCGATCGCTTCCCAATCATCACTGGTTATTCGTGCATAGTTCGGTACGAGCTTTGAAACACCATCTCGATTGTTGATCTCCTTGAGGAGCGACCGGTCGCGGGTATCTTGGTCGATACGATCTTGTAAGTCCGTGGGTGTAATCGCGAGGATGTTCAACTCAAAGTACTGCCGTGCTTCTTGAACGAGCCGTTGAACAGTGCTAGAGAGCCCGCTTTCATACCCGCTCTCTGCGCGAAGGGGGATGATAATGTTCCCTGTTGCGTACATGGCGTTGTCGTTCAACTTCCCGCGATTTGCTGGACAGTCGACCACAATGTACTCGTACTTGTCACCGAGAAGCGGATTGATGAGATTCTCCTTGAGTCGTGTCGTTCCCATTGTCGCTTCCTTTAGCCCACTCTGGACGTCTTCGAGTTGCACGTGGGCAGGGAAAATATCGAGCCCGTGGCTTACTGTTTGAATGTATTGCGTTGGATCCTCACCGTTGATAAGAACGGCTTCGGCGTGATTCTCTTCGGCACTATACTGCTCTGTGAATCCGAGGTTCTGGCTCATGTGGCCGTTGTCGTCGAGGTCGACAACGAGAGCTGAGCCGTTTCGATGAGCTAACTCACGAGCGAGGTTAATCGCCGTCGTTGTCTTTCCGAACCCGCCTTTGAGTACGCCGACAGAAACGGCGCGCGGTTCTCCGCTGTTGTGTTCCTCTGCCATGATTGATTCTCCTGCACTCAACTAACTTCACGAACCGTGCGATTCGTACGAATCGCAAACATCGCACAAATCTCGAAGTTCGTAAACTTCGCGAGTGCCTCTGTTCCAACCATCTCATCAGAATTGTATAAACGTTATGTGCGAATCGTACGAATCTCGAGAATCGTAAACATCGTTCGAAGTCTACCGGTAGAGCGTACGGCCTCCCCCCCTCGAGACTTGACCCTGAGACGGTTCACTATACAAAATCTCCTTCACCAGTTCACAAGCTGAGAGACAGGCTGCCCCTAACGAATTCTACGAGTCGTACGAACCGTAAACATCGTACGAATCCTAAAGTTCGTCAACTTCGAGAGTGCCTATGCTCCAACCATCTCATCAGGATTGTATAACCGTTATTCGCGAATCGTAAACTTCGCACGAATTGCAAACATCGCATGATTTTCAAAGTACGTGGTCTTCTTACGTCGGTTCAGAGGCGAGAAACAAGGCTGTTCAACGAACTCTACGAATCGTGAACATCGGACGAACTTCTCACATCGCAATTAGCGATATACCCAAACTTACCCCATATGCTAGTTTGCGTCAAGTCGTGATAGTTGTGCCATGACTGCATCTGTCCACATGTATAGCTCGTGTTGTAGCCACTCCGTGGTTTCTGCAAGTGGTTGAGCGACATGCAAATACCTGACACCACCACTACTGACAGTGCGTGGATACCGAGTGACCAACTCCTGTTCATATAGCGGTTGCAGTTGCTTCCCAATCGTACTCTGATCACGGTTGAGAATTTCCGCGATTTCAGCGATCATGCTGTGGGGATGATCGAGAACGGTGAGGTATACACGAAATGCTGCTATATGGACTCCACAGACCGTGGCCATCGTCTCCGTGAGTTCCAACTCGGATTTTTCATCTAGTAGTTGCTTGAATCTCGCTACATGTTCCCCTGGGAGTCCTGTCCCCTCTGCCAACTCGGCACTGTCTAGTTTAGCTCCTCCTCGACAGGTGTTCGGTTGTTGAGCGATTGATGCGGTCGCTGATGGTTATAGTAATGCACAAACTGTTCAAGCCACTGCTGAACGCTCGGCCGACTGCCCACCCACGAGGTATGAAAGCGGTCGATACGCTGTTTGAGCGTGTGAAACCACTTTTCGATAAGGTTTCGCTCGGTATAGTCAAGGTGACCGCTCAATCCAATTCGAAAGAGGACAGTCCGATAGCCGTAGCCATCAACGAGAAACACAGTGTCAGAGAGATCGTGTTTCTCGGCCAATCCAGACAGAAACGCAGCCGCTTGATCGGTCCCATGCCGATCAAACACTTTGACATCGAGCAGTAACTTTGTTTCTATGTCTATTGCAGCGTACACCCAAGACCACTCGCCGTTAATTTTGACAGCGGTTTCGTCAACCGCGACCCGCGTCGGCGTCGCCGACGGCGGGTCGGAGACGCTGTCAGATACCCGATGAACCCATTGGAAAATTGCTTGATGCGACCGTTTTACGCCGAGGAGTGCGAGAATCCCTTTTGTTTCCCTGAGCGAACAACCGGTCGCGTGGAGCCGGACGGCGAACGCCCTGACGGGCGTCGCCGTCCGCTCACGCTCCCAACATTCAAGCTTAGCCGTCTCTAAACTCTTTTTGAGCAGGTTTGAGAGTAGCATGAATCACTAGCTCTTCAACCTGCTCGTCCTTATCTAGACAGTGCCAGTTCACTCTAGTCATCAATCACTCGGGGTGATGAGTCCGACTTCTAAATCTGCGATGAATACGTACCGATATAGAGTAGCTGAAAATAAAACGTTGTTTACTGCTCTCAGACAGTGATTCTTTTCATGTCATATTGATCGGATTCACATTTGGCTGCTAAACGAGCAACCAATCGAACTAAGAAACCTGCAACGAGCCTCACAACCACGAGCAGATCTGACGATCAACCATCGTGGCAACTCGGCTTTCTGGGATTTCTCGGGATTATGGGGCTTTTCGGCGTTCACCCAGCACGAACCCCTCGCATTGTTCGTCTTCAGTTTCTTCGGCTTTTTTCCGACTTCCGCTACCGGTAGGAACAGCTAAAATATCTCGGCGGTGTCGGCATCGTAGGTGTCCTTATAGGCCTGTTGGGCGTCGCGGGAAGCATCCAGATCTTACGACGGTCACTCGGTTCGACAACATGAGAGACCCGCTCAAAGCGACTCGCGACAGCGCCAAATAGAGAAAGCTCAAGACATGACAGTATCCGCGCTGACTGAATCCTCCGTACTCGGCAGTCCGTTCCCCCCACATATCATGGAAGAGGAGATTTTCCCGGAGCTATCAGTTTGGATACTATAGCAATTAGTTTGAAGATTGGGTAGAAAATCCGTCTATTTCAATGAACTTTCCATCTTTAGGAGACAATGTCGGCATCGATCGTTCGATGAGCAAACACCCGTAGAGGTGAAGCGAAACTATGCAGTGCCACTCGGACGAATTTTCATCGTTTAAGCAGGAGCACGACGATTTCCTCCGACCCAAACAGCGGTTCGGGTCTATTTCCGGTCACTTCGCGTCGCGGCGGAACCGAAACGGTGACCAGTCGTCGTCCGCGAAGAGCGCCCGACTCACGACGAGCCACGTCGGGATGGCGAGCACGACGATGGCGATGAAGCGAAGCCCGGCATCGAGGGGGGTGAGCAAGGCGCTGTAGAACCACACGATGGCGAACGTGATTGCGAGCCGAATCAGCGGCTTCAGCGCGACGTTCATTCGTTATCCGACCGGCCGCCGTCCGCGACCGGTTCGTCGGCGTGGTCGAAGCCTTCGATGCTGAATCGCTCGTCCACGACCGCCTCCTCGGCGACAAATCCCGTTCCGTACTCGAACTCGTCGACGTGGATGCAGGCCGCTTCGTGGCCGTCGTTCGCCCCGGAAATCGCCTCCAGCGGCGGGTCAGTCGCCATGCACTCCTCGGTAGCGTTCGGACAGCGAGAGTGGAACGAACAGCCACTCGGGGGGTCGAGCGGCGAGGGTACCTCTCCCTCCAGCGCGGTTCGCGTGCGGGCGAGGGCCGGGTCCGGTTCCGGAATCGCGCGGAGGAGCGATTTCGTGTACGGGTGTTGCGGACTCTCGAAGAGGTCCGATCCGTCCGCAACCTCCACGATTTCGCCGAGGTACATGACCGCCACGCGGTCACAGAAGTGGCGGATGACGCTGAGGTCGTGGGCGATGAACAGGATGGTCAAGTCCAACTCGTCCTGCAGGTCCATCAGCAAGTTGAGTATCTGGGCTTGGATGGAGACGTCGAGCGCCGAGACGGGTTCGTCGGCGACGATGAACTCCGGGTCGACCGCGAGCGCGCGGGCGATACCGACGCGCTGGCGCTGACCGCCCGAGAACTCGTGCGGATACCGATTGGAGAACTGTGGCGGGAGGCCGACCGTTTCCATCAGTTCGTCTACGCGCTCGTCGCGCTCGCCCTCGTACAGTCCGTGGATTTCCATCGGCTGCTTGAGGAGCTGCGAGATGGTCTTTCGACGATTGAGGCTCGACGCGGGGTCCTGAAACACCATCTGGATTCGCTTTCGCATCGCTTTCATTTCGCCCGCGGACAGCTCGGTGAGGTCGGTTCCGTCGTAGCGAACCGTCCCCGCCGTCGGCTCGTCGAGGCGCAGGAGCGACCGCGCCGTCGTGGACTTTCCGCTTCCGGACTCACCGACGAGACCGAGCGTCTCGCCGCGTTCGATTTCGAAATCGACGCCATCGACGGCCTTGATGCGCTCCTCTGCGCCCATCAGGCGGTCGATAAGTCCGTCGTTCTGGACGAAGTGCTTGCGCAGGCCGCGCACTTCCACCAACGGGGCGTCAGTCATCGACCACCCCTCCGTCGGTGGCGGCCTCGGTACGTGGAGCGGTCCCCATCTCCTTCGATATCGGGCCGTATCCGCGGGCGTGGATGCAGGCGGCCTCGCGGTTCGGTTCGACCGACCGCAGTTCCGGGTCGTACTCACGACACGCGTCCGTCGCGTGCGGACATCGCGGATGGAACGAACACCCGGACGGCAGGGCGGCGAGGTTCGGCACGTCGCCTTTGACGGGGACCAGTCGGTCCATCTCTCCCCGCAGCGTCGGTAGCGAACGCATCAGCCCGCGCGTGTAGGGGTGGCGCGGGTTCTCGAAGAGGTCGTCCACGTCCGCGCGTTCGACGATTCGACCGCCGTACGCGACCGCAACGCGGTCGCACGTCCCGGCGACGACGCCGAGGTCGTGCGTGATGAGGATGATGCTCATCCCGTACTTCTCCTGAAGGTCGTCGAGCACCTCGAATATCTGTGCCTCGATGGTCACGTCGAGCGCCGTCGTCGGTTCGTCCGCGATGAGTATGTCCGGTTCGCAGGAGATGGCCATCGCGAGCAGCGCGCGCTGGCGCATGCCGCCCGAGAACTGGTGCGGGTAGCTGTCGACGCGAGCCTCCGGTTCCGGGATGCCCACGTCCGTCATGAGCGAGATGGTCCGCTCGTGTGCTTCTTGCTTCGAGACGTCCTGATGCCGCAGGATGACGCGGCGGATCTGTTCGCCGATGGTGAACACCGGGTTCAAACTCGTCATCGGGTCCTGGAACATCATCGATATCTCGTTGCCGCGTATCGCGCGCATCTCCGCTTCGCTCTTCTCCAACAGGTCGTCGCCGTTGTAGCGGACGCTTCCGCTCTCGATGCGTCCGGGGTCGTCGATAAGTCGCATCACGGAGAGCGCGGTGACGCTCTTTCCGGACCCGCTCTCGCCGACGATGCCGAGGGTTTCGCCCTCGTGGAGGTCGAACGAGGAGCCGTCGACGGCTTTCACCGTTCCCTCGTCCGTGTAGAACCGGGTGACGAGGTCGTGAACCGACAGTATCGGGTCGCTCATTCTCTCGTCTCCTCCGTGTATCGCGGGTCGAGTGCGTCGCGGAGCCCATCACCGAGCAGGTTGAATCCGAGGATGGTGAGCACGATGATCGCGCCCGGGAACACCGAGTACCACCACTCGCCGCTGTAGAGGTAGCCGCGGGCGTTCGACAGCATCAACCCGAGACTCGCCTTCGGGGGTTGGATACCGAGGCCGAGGAACGACAGCGCGGCGCTCGCCAGCACGGCCGTTCCCATGTACAGCGTGCCCTGAACGACGACGGTGGGCAGCGTGTTCACGGCGATGTCCTTCACGAGAATGTGTCGGTCGCTCGCCCCGAGCGCCTTGGCGGCGTCGATGTAATCCTCTTCCATCTCCTTGAGTACGGAGCCGCGCATGACGCGGGCGAAACTCGGAATGTAGACGACGCCGATGACGATGATTATCTTCAGCAGGTTCGGAAGCACGAACGACCCGTACTCCGTCTCCCCGACGCCCAAGACGCCCAGCACCGCGATGGCGAGGATGAGGCTCGGGAACGAGAAGAGGATGTCCATGAACCGCATGATTATCTCGTCGATCCACGAGTTCCGGTAGTACCCGGCTATCGCACCCGCGCTCACGCCGATGAGCATGGCGAAGAAGACGACGCCGAGCGACACCGTCATCAGGGTACGCAAACCGTAGAGGATGCGCGAGAGGATGTCGCGGCCGTGATGGTCCGTCCCGAGGTACGCGGTCATCGTTCCGACCGCGTCGCCGTTCTCGTTTTCGACGATCATCTTGGTACCCATCGGCATCGGGTTGTGCTCGCCCTCGGGCGCCTCGAACTGTACGGTCGGGTCGTGCGGGGCGACGTAGGGAGCGAACAACGCGAGGAGGACCATCGTGCCGATTATCGCACCGCCGATCATCGACAGCTTGTTGCGCCGGAACTCCTTCCAGAACATCTGGAACTGCGAGTGGTGCGTTCCGGGGGCCGACCCAGCGTCGAACGTGTCCGTCTCTGCGTGGTCTTTCGTTGCCATATCAGTTCCTCCCGTCGTATCGGATTCGGGGATCGAGGTAGGCGTACAGTACGTCGACCGCGAGGTTCGCGAAGACGAACACCATCGAGATGAACAGGATGAGTGCCTGGATAACGCGGTAATCCCGCCGGTCGATGGCGAGTATCAGGAGCTTTCCGACGCCCGGTAGATTGAACACGGTCTCCGTCAGAATCGCCCCGTTCATCAGTTGGCCGAGACCGACGCCGATGACGGTGACGACCGGGATGAGTGCGTTCTTGGAGGCGTCTTTCAGTATCACTTCGCGGCCGCTGATTCCCATCGCCTTCGCGGTTTTGATGTAGTCTTGGTTGAGCGTATCGAGCATCTCGGAGCGCATCATCCGCGCGATGAGCGCGGAGTAGGCCGTCCCGAGCGTGATCACGGGCAGTACCAACTGCTGAAGGTTCGCTACCGGGTCGACCCACGGCGGCGTCCACCCGCCCGTCGCCCACGGGAAGGAGAACTGGACCGCGAACACCATGATGAGGATGATCCCCAACCAGAAATCGGGGATGGAGATGCCGGTCAGCGCGGCGATGCGCGCCGCGTGGTCCTCGATTCGGTCCTGGCGAACGGCGCTGATGATGCCGGTCGGAATGGCGATGAGTATCGCCATTATCATACTGAGTATCGACAGTTCGACCGTCAGCGGCAGTCGCTCCACGATGAGGTCCGTCACCGGCGCTCCCTGTTGGACAGTCCAGGACGTTCCGAAGTCACCCTGTATGGCATCGACCATCCACAGCCCGTACTGGACGTACACCGGTTTATCCAGCCCCATATCGTGTCGAATCTGGTTGACGAGCTTTTCGTTTTGGAGCGGCCCGAGCATCACGCGAACGGGGCCGCCCGGCGCGAGGTGAACCAGCGCGAACACCACGACGCTGACGCCGAGCAGGACTGGTATCGTCAGCAGCAGGCGTTTTGCGACGTAGCGTCCCATGCTCATCGCCCGATCACCTCCGCAGTAGTTCTATGTGGATTCATTCATTCACTTCCTCTGAATCGGATAACATGGTTGGTGTGCGTTTACTCGCCGACCTCGACGTTCCGGTACTCGTCGACGAACGTGCCGATGTCGTAGTTGCTGACCGAGTTGCGCCACGCCTCGAGCTTGTTCACGTAGGCGATGTCGATCTGAATCGCGTGCTCGACGAGGTACTCCTGGAGCCGGTAGACGATCTCTTTCTGCGTTTCTTTGTCCGTCGCGGCCTGCGCCTCGCGCAGCTGTGCGACGTACCACTCGTGTCCGTTCGAGTAGTCCCCTTGGGCGTCCGCTGGCGCTTCGGGTCCGCTCGGAGCGTAGATGTCCATCAGGTCGTCCGACGGGTGGTGCCAGTTGTTGTGGTTGTGGTTGTTGTCCGCGTAGCCGGACTCCAGCCAGGATGTCACGACCGGAATCGACTGGCCCCAGTCTTCCATGGCGGCGTGCCACTTGTTCGTGCCGTAGACCTGATCGAACAGGGTCGACTTGTCCACGGCGGTGACGCTCACGTCGATGCCGATGTTGGACAACTGCTCCTGGATGACGATCGCTTCGTCCTTGAACCACGAACCCTTGGTGGCGATGATGTCAAACTCGAAGCCGTCGGGGTTTCCGGCCTTCTCGAGTTCCGAGCGGGCCTTCTTCGGGTCGTAGAGCTCCATCTTCTTGAGCTTCGGCGACGTCCACTCGCTGTCGGGGTACCACGGCCCCTTCTGGACGACGCCCTGTCCGTGGAAGATTTCGTCCAAAATCTCGTCGCCGTCGATGCCGTACAGCACCGCGCGCCGGTTGTGGACGTTGCTCATCGGGTTGCCCTCCGCTTCCATGAGGTTCACGTAGAGCACCTGCGTGAGGTTGCCGGGAACCGACTCCGCCGTGACGTCCGGCTGGCCTTTCAGTCCCGAGAAATCCTTCGGCGGAACCTTGTCCGTGAGGTCTATCGTTCCGGAGCGGAGGTTGGCAAGGCGCGTAGAGTTCTCGCCGATGAAGTTGAACTTGACCTCATCGACCGACGGAATGCCGTCCTTCCAGTAGTTCTCGTTCTTCTTCAACAGGACGTGACTCCCGCTCTTCCACTCGACGAACTCGTACGGTCCAGTGCCGGCACCGCCCGGGTCGTTCGTGAGATTCGTCGAGAGACCGCTCGGACCCTTCCCGTCTTTCGTCTCGCCGCGCGACCCCTTCGGGACGATTCCTTCGAGACTCCGGGTGAGCCACCAGTTGAGCGTGCCGAACGATTTCGACGTGTTCAGCCTGAGCGTCCGGTCGCCGACGATTTCGCTGTTCTCGACGAATGGCATCCGGCTCTTGACCGGAGAGTTGTTATCGGGGTTCAGAATCCAATCGACGGAGTACTTGAAGTCCTCGATGGTCACGTCGTCGCCGTTGTGGAACGTGATACCGTCGCGGAGCGTGTATTCGAACGCTTTCCCGCCGTTCTTCGGTTCCGGGACTTCCTTCACGAGACCGGGCTTCAGTTTCTCGTCGGGGGTCAGTTCGATAACCTCGTCGAAGATGAGGCCACCGACGGTGCTCGTGGCGGTGTCCGTCCAGAGCGCGGGGTCGAAGTTCCACACTTCCGCGGAGATGGCGACGTTCAACCGAGTCTTCTTGCCGTTGCCGCCACCGCCGCCACCGTCGCCGTCACCGCCGTCGTCGTCGCTCTTTCCGGAACATCCCGCTAGCGCCGTTCCAGCCAGTACGCCAGCGACGCCGACGAACTGCCGTCTGTTCAGATTGTATTCGATTATGTCGTCTTCTTCCATATCTACTCTTACCTGCTTCGAAACACACCTTTTGGTGTGGTCTACCTTAGCACATGGAGATATATTATATAACTGTTTTGTTAACGGCGACACTCGTGTTCCGGTACTTTCTGTTACGATTACCTGTTCCCATAGTAGTTTAATAGTCCACCTTTGTTGTAGGGCCATGGCAGACGCCAGACCGCTCACCCTACGAGAGCTACGCAGAGACTTACACGCGAATCCCGAATCGGGTTGGAAGGAGTTTCGCACGACAGCGCTCATCGCACACGAACTCGACGAGCGCGACTACACCCTTCACCTCGGCGCGGACGCCGTTGACGAGGACGCTCGCCTCGGCGTTCCGGACGAAGCCGACATCGCAAACGCGGTCGCTCGTGCCCGCGAGAATGGCGCGCCGGAGTCGTACCTCGAACGGATGGACGACATCACCGGACTCGTCGCCGAAAAGACGTACGGAGACGGGACGGGACCGACCGTCGGCGTCCGGGTCGATATGGACGCGCTCGAACGCAGCGAGGCCACCGACGACGACCACCGCCCCGCACGGGACGGGTTCGGGAGCACGCACCCGAACGAGATGCACGCGTGCGGCCACGACGGCCACACTGCCATCGGCCTCGGTATCGCGCGTGAATTCGACGAGAACGGCGGTTTCGACGGGACGTTGAAGCTGTTCTTCCAACCCGCGGAGGAAGGAGGCCGGGGCGGGAAACCGATGAGCGAGACGGACCACCTCGCCGACGTCGAGTATTTCCTCGCGCTTCACCTCGGACTCGGTAACGAGACGGGGATGGTCGTCGCGGCGTACGAACACCCGCTGTCGAACGCGAAACTCGACGTGACGTTCGAGGGAGCCCCGAGTCACGCGGGGAACGCGCCGAACGAGGGACGGAACGCGTTGCAGGCCGCGACGACCGCGATTCAGAACCTCTACGCCATCCCGCGCCACGCCGATGGCACGACCCGCATCAATGTCGGGAAGGTTCACTCGCCGAATCCGCAGAACATCGTCGCCGAGGAGGTCCAGATGCGCGTGGAGGTTCGCGGCGGGTCGGCGGAACTGAACGAGTACATGCTCGAAAAAGCGCGCCGCGTCGTCGAGCATGCGGCCGGAATGCACGACGTAGAACTGCAAACCGGTCTCTACGGGAAGACGACGACGTTCACGGCCGACGATGCGATGATCGAGGCCGTTGCCGACGCTGCGTCCGACCTCGATGCCGTCTCCACCGTCGTCGACCGCGCCGACATGGGCGGGAGCGAGGACGCGTCGTACCTCATCCGGCGCGTGCAGGAGAACGGCGGTGAAGCGACCTACATCGGTATCGGCGCGAGCAACCCGTACGGCCACCACACGGCGCGGTTCGACATCGACGAGGACTCCCTCAATATCGGGGTCGATGTCGTCGCTCGAACCGTTCGCACGCTCTAGTCGCCGCATTTGGATACACGGTTCGCCGTCGATTGCGGGTTCAAAGCGGCTGTACCGTTAGCAAGCGGGTCAACGGGTCACGATGGAAACCGACCGCTCGCGCTGTTTTTCCACCGATGCACTGCGTTTATTACCCCCCATTTCGATTGAGCCGAGGTATGCAGGTTGACCAGGAACGCCTTCGTCGCGACATCGAACGGAACGGCCAGTTCGGCGCCATCGACGTCGACGAAGGACACGGCAGGACGGTACTGACGGGAAGCGACGCGGACCGACGCGCGCGGGAATACTTCGTTTCGCGGCTCACGGACGCCGGGCTCTCGGTGTCCGTCGACGCGGTTGGGAACATCGTCGGGCGGTGGACGCCGGAGGGGGCGGACCCCGACGCCGCGCCCGTCGCGGCCGGGAGCCACCTCGATTCCGTTCCCGAGGGCGGCATCTTCGACGGGCCGCTCGGCGTCTACGCGGCGCTCGAAGCCGTCAGGACGCTGCAAGCTTCGGACGCGGACCTCCGGCGGCCGGTCGAGGTCGTCTCATTCACCGAGGAAGAGGGTGCGCGGTTCTCGTTCGGGTTGCTCGGGTCGTCCGTCGCAACCGGTGTTCGAACGACCGAGGAGGCGCTGTCGCTCACTGACGACGAGGGGCGCACTCTTGAGAAGCATCTGCAGAACGTCGGCTTCGCGGGCGACGACGAAATCCGCGCGGGCGACTGGTCAGCGTGGGCGGAACTGCACGTAGAACAGGGGACGACGTTAGAATCGGCGGGGACGCAGGTCGGCGTCGTGGACGCCATCACCGGCATCACGAACTGCAGGGTCGAAGTCGATGGTGAGGCGGACCACGCGGGTGCGACGCCGATGTACGAACGGTCCGACGCGTTCACGACCGCGAGCGAGTTCGTGGTCGACTTCCGTCGCGCCGCGGAAGACGTGGTTACCTCGATCAGTCCGACGGCCGTCGGAACGGTGGGGCGGTGCGACGTCACGCCGAACGCTCGAAACATCGTACCCGGACACGTCGAACTCCACATGGACATCCGCGACGTCGAGTACGAGTCGATGAACGTGCTCGCGGACCGCGCCCGCCAGTCGCTCTCGCGCCTCGAACGCGATGCGCCGGTTCGAACCGAATTCGAACGGTACCGTGACCAGCAACCCAGTCAGATGGCCGACCGATGTGTCGAGGCGGCGGTAGGTGCAGCAGAGGCGTGTGATATCATCCCGCAGAAGATGCACTCCGCTGCAATGCACGATACTGCAAACGTCTCGTCCGTGACCGACACCGTGCTCCTGTTCGCTCCCTCTCGGAACGGCCTGTCGCACAACCCGCTCGAATGGACCGACTGGGACGATTGCGCCGCAGCGACCGATGTGCTTGCGACGACGCTAGCACGCTTGGCTAGCTAATACTAGCGCGAGCGGACGTCGTATCCGACGGCGGGTGCTCCATCGAGAGGTTGTAAATAGTTGCAATCGGTGTTGAGACAGGACGCATCGACTCGTTTCGCCCGGTAAATCTCTAATTCAATCGTTCGCGTTCGAATCCGGTACGACGGCCGGTTCCGCGGCCGCGTTGGGCGGTACCACCACTTTCCGACGGGGCGTCTCCAGAGTCGGTAGCGCCGTTCAACGGTGAGAGAACAAATGACATAGTAGCTGTGACCACGCCACGTACGTCCCCTGTCGACAAATTGCAACATATACAAACAACTATAACGGTCGTTTACACAGGAGGAGTATGAGCAAGCTACCGAACCAGGGGTCGCCGTCGCGGACGTTGAGTACCGTCGTGACGGCGGTGAACGTGATACGGACGCTAGAGGAGTTAGGCAGCGCGACCGTCGACGACCTCGTTGACCACCTCGACGTCTCCAAAACCACGATGTACAACCATCTTGCAACACTTCGACAAACGGGGCTCGTCGTCAAGAACGGCAACGCGTACGAACTCAGTCTCCAGTTCCTGCTCCTCGGAGAATTCGTCCGCAACCAGCACATTCTCTACGAAGCGGGGAAGAAAGAAATCGAGAAGTTGGCCAAACAGACCAACGAGTACGCCCATCTCTCGACCGAACAACACGGTCTCCGAATCAGCTTGTTCAAAGTACGGGGCGAGAAGGCAGTCGGAGACAAATATCAGACGTCGAAGTTACAGAAGCCCGACTATCTACACTCCTCGGCGACGGGAAAGGCGATACTGTCGCAACTCCCGCCGGAGAGAACCGCAGAGATAATCGACTTTCACGGTCTCCCGGGCAAGACGGGGAACACCATCACCGACCGGGACGAACTCCGTGAGGAACTCGCCGAGACGCGCGAGCGGGGCTACTCCTACAACGACGAGGAGGAAGTCGAGGGACTGCGGGCGGTCGGTGCGCCGATAAAGGGCCGCGACGGGAGCGTCCTCGGAGCGTTGAGCGTCTCCGCGCCGACGAGTCGGATGAAAGGAACGCAGTTCCAGGAGACGATTCCGGAGATGGTCACGAGCACCGCCAACGTCATCGAAGTGAACATCAACATGGCGGATAGGAGCTCGGACACACCGAATCTGGGATAGTTCCCGTTAGCGCGTCGGTCGAGTCGGCACCGGGACTCGTTCGGCGTCCGGTTCTGTTTCCATTTCGATGTCGACGAACTAGCTACTGTTATCTACAGCCACCGAATCGCCTCCTCGAATCCGTCCAGGGGTCGGACGCGAGTTCTCACGAAACTGTTCATTACAACACTATATTTGTAATACCATACCGCTTCGTGAGGTGGTTCCGCGGGTCGTCCGTTTTACCGGACGTCCCCGTGGCGACTTCCCGATTCGACGTCCAACAGGGTCGATTCAAAAATTGCCCATGTCGTTAACGAACCATCAATATTGCACAACATACACAATTTTCATCCACAGAGGTGAGCCAACAACCAGCCATATTTTGAATATAGGAACTCTTTTGGGGAGGATACGACATTATCGCTATTTTCCAGCCAGATATCATTAATCTGTGCGAATAATCTCCGGCCCCAGTATTTTTCTCAATATTATACATGTGGATTGATGTTTTGAGGACGGGTCTTTAAAGAGATCCGGATAGCGTATGGCATCTATTGGACTATCCCAGTACAAATAGTTATCTATCGGGAGAATCTCACCGACACCAATATTGTACTAATTGCACAATATTAAGAGGGTGTTGACCGATCGCTCCGGAAGCGTTCGATACCCACTTAAGCCACCGCTGGTCGCCCGTCCAGGACGGTACACGTGCGTGTTTTCCGACAACCGTTTTGAGTGTGCAATCCCAATAGAAGCTATGTCAGTCCCAACTCGTCGGCCGCGGGGACTTGCGATTCTGGTTGGAGCGTGGCTGCTCGTTCTTGCTGGCGTCACCGTCCTCTTGGGCTCTCGGATGGTCGATGTGCTCCTCTCCAGTACGTCTCTCTCATCAGTGTTGCTCTTTGCAGGAGGGAGTGCGCTCGTTTTCGGCTACGTGAGCTATCGGCTGAGCACCAAGCGTCTCCTTGTAGGTCTCAATACGACTCCGCTTTCGGACCTCCGGGCTCCGAGCATCCACGCGAGCATCGAGCGGCTGACTCGCAAGATGAGTATCGACCGACCGGAGGTCTACATCGCGCGGCTCGGCCAACCCAACGCGTTCGCGCTCGGGAGTCGGACGCTCGTGATCGACTACTCGCTCGTCCGATTGCTGACGCCCGCGGAACTCGAAGGGGTCCTCGCTCACGAGCTCGCCCATCTCGAAGGCTACGATAGTCTCCTGCAGACGCTGGCCATGAGTCTCCTGCGAATGGTAGCGAGCCTCGCTCTCGTGGTGGTTCTCCCGCTCGTGATGGTTACCTCATTGGCTTGCTGGGGACTTTCGCTAATCATGGGTCGACCGGTGCGAGGCCCCGACAGCGTTGGGAGTGGCGTACGACGTGGACTAACGGGGTTAGTGATGGGTTTGCTCGTCGCTCCGACGGTCGTGCTCCAAGCCTACTCTCGCCGCCGCGAATACGCAGCGGACCGGCGAGCCGTGTCGGTCCTCGACGAGCCACTGTCGTTCGCTCGTGCGCTCGAAAAGATTCAGCGCGCGAACGAACCGGGAGGGGGACTGTTCTCCTGGTTCTTCCCGATTCGTGACCGTCGCACGGAACAAACCCCACTGGAACGAGCGTTCGCAAGTCACCCGCCGACCGACGAGCGCGTGCGCCGCGTTCGTGAGGCCGCGAAGGCCGCCGAAACGAGTCAGGAGGCGGATCAGTGGCACCGCGTCGAAGTCGACTGAACTCACCGTTCTATCGTCCCGTTCTCCTTCCGACCTCCCTCGTCCTCCCCCGTCTACTCCCCCTACCGTTCCCGCCTAATCGGGAGTCCGCCGTCGGTCGGCGTGCGGTCGCGTACAGCAGGGGTCGGTTCGGCCACAACGCTATTTTCCGAGATACATACGTTTTTGGACTATCGCCACACGACTGGAGTCATGACTCGCCTCACAGACGCCATCGTCGGAGACGCCTACCGGAGCGATTTCTCGTGGCAGGTTCTCGAAGATCTCGTCGACCTCGAAACGCGGATGGCCGGACAGAAAGAGGAAAAGGAGGGAGCGAAAATACTCGAAGGCTATTTCGAAGAGATAGGATTGCGGGACGTCCACCTCGACGAATTCGACATCGACGGCTGGTGGCGAGGGTCCTCTTCTATCGAGACCGCGGGCGGCCACGACCAGCGATACGAGAAGGATTATCAGGTCATCGCGCTCCCGGGGACGCCCGCCGGAACCGTCGAAGGCGAATTGGTCGACGTGGGGTACGGTCGTCCCGAGGACTTCGAGGCGGTCGACTGCGAGGGCAAAATTCTGATAGCCTCCAGCGATACGCCGGACGATTACGGACGATGGATTCACCGGATGGAGAAGTACGTCAGCGCCGCGAACGCCGGTGCGGTCGGCTTCATCTTCAGGAATCACATCGCTGGCTGTCTCCCCCCGACGGGTGAGGTCGGCTACGATAACCGCCCCGGTCCGATTCCGGCGGTGGGCGTCTCGAAGGAACTCGGCGAGCGTCTCGTCCGTCACGCCGAGGACGACGACCTCTCGGTGACGGTTGATGTCGACTGTCGAAACGAACCTTCGACGTCCGTCAACGTGGTCGGCGATATCGGACCCGACACCGACGAAATGGTTCTGTTGACGGCACACATGGACACGCACGACATCGCCGAGGGCGCGAACGACAACGGTGCAGGAAGCGTGCTGGCAACCGAAGTCGGTCGCCTGCTCGCGCAAATGGAGGACGAACTCGAAACGCGCGTTCGCGTACTCGTGTTCGGGTCGGAAGAGATCGGCCTCAAAGGAGCGTACCACGCCATGGAGACGTACGACCTCGACGACGTGAAATGCATCGTCAACATCGACGGTGCTGGCCGAGACCGAACCCTCTCGATAAACGCGAACGAGTTCGACGAGATTCTCGACGCCTTCGAAGACGTGACGGACGAACGCTCGATTCCGCTCGTCTCCAGTAACACCGTCTCTCCGCACGGAGACCAGTGGGCGTTCGTACAGGAGGGCGTCCCGGGCGCGATGGTCTCCTCGACGAACCCCGACAAGAGCGGTCGTGGGTGGGGTCACACGCACGCCGATACGCTCGATAAAATAGATATCCGGGACCTCCGAGAGCACGCCGTTACCATCACGAACGCCGTCTGCGCACTCAGCGAGACCGACCGCGACGTGCCAAGTCGCTCCCGCGAAGACACACGCGACCTGATCGACCCCGGTTACGAGCAGGAACTCAAACTCGGCGGCCGCTGGTCGTATTGAACACCGGTTTGTGATTCGGGAGCCTTCGGAGAGATAGGTGCAATAGGTACCTCAGGTGGCTGTTCTCGCGTTCGCTTCACTATCGGTTATTCGTCGGACTCGGAGAGCAGTACGTACTAGTGCACTTCGTCACCGATTCGTTTGGAGTTCCAACAATGGTCTCCTATCTGACTGTCTTATTTTCGAACAGTTGCACAAAGCATTTACCGAGGGGCACGAAGGACCAAGTGTGGCGCGGTTGCCTCTGACACCCTGAATGGGTTCCCACATGGGTCTGGCGCCATCACTCCCGACCCTCCCCCCTGCCCCGCCACACCCTCCTCCCTGCTCGCACGCGTGCCATGGTGTGCCTCTGAGCAGGGAAATCCGCTTCAGACATGGATCGATCGACGCTAGCGCCGGTTTTCGTTACGTACTCCGTCATCGCTGGTGGAGTGACGGTTATCCCACTCGCCTACCTCTATGGTCGTGCCATCGTTCTTCTCCTGATCGTGTCGCTCCTCCACGCTCGCACCGGAACCGGGCCGACGATGACGATGGAAGGAGGCGGTGGAGAAAGCGATTACACCGAATTAGACGCCTCTCAATCGATAGTCGGCACGTCGTATTCCCTCCCGAGTAGCGGGCGGACAGCGCTGACGTTCTACCTGGTGGGGCTTATCCTGTGGAGTCTCGGTACAGCCCCGTTCGTCATCTAACGTCGAAGTCGGTATCCACATTCTATCCTCGACTGGACGATTGCCGATACCGGAATAGACCGGCCGTTCCCGCCGCGTCAAGCGGAACATCGTGTTGAGTAGAACGCTTTCGGGGTGGGCATCGAACGGTCCCGCAGACTTTTCCGACAGCACGGAGTGTGTCTACTACCACCATGGGACTCGTGAACAAGCTCAAACGGCTCGTCACCACGAGGAGTGATGCACGGTTCGAATGCCAGATGTGTGGTGAACCCTTCGACACCGCCGCAGGAATTTGCCCCGAATGCGGTGGACAAGTCACGGAACGGGAGTGACCGGGACGAGCGACTCGATAACGGATGACGCGTGGAACTGCCGTCTGCGGATAGTTGACGGCCGTTATCTCACCGTGCGCCGAACCACCGGCGGAATAAGCGATGTGTGTCGGTTTGGAGTTTCGAAACGGGGAGACGGACTGGCAAATCCCGGTTACCCCGGCGAATCGAGTCGGTCAGTTCCCCGTTTCAAGACGGCAGGGGAAGGATTTGACGCCGTAAAGGAACGTCTGGGGGGACAAATCGGAGAGGTCGGGGTTGATCACTTCAAACCGATCCAAAAGTTTCTCGAGAGCGATGTCCGCTTCCAATCGAGCTAGTTGCGCACCCAAACAGAAGTGGATGCCACCGCCGAACGCGATGTGTGGATTCGGAGACCGTTCGGGTCGGAATTCCTCCGGCGAATCGAACCGAGCGGGGTCCCGGTTCGCCGATCCGATCCTCGCTAAAACCAACTCACCCGCATCGATTCGTCGCCCGCCCAGTTCGACCGGTTTCGTCGTCACGCGTCGAACGGTCTGGGCCGGTGACCGGTACCGAAGAACCTCTTCTATCACTTTCTTCCGACTGACTGCTCCCGTCCGAACCGCGTCAAACACGTCGTTCTCTTCGAAGCACCAGAGGGCGTTCGTAATGAGATTGACCGTCGTAACGTTGCCAGCGATGAGCAGTGTCAGGCAAAAGCTGATCTTCTCCTCGTGGGTCAGTTCATCGTTCATCGCGGCGAGCGTGATCAGATCGTCACCGCTTCCAGTAGCACGTTCGGAGATCAGATTCGAGAAGTACTCCCTCATTTCACGTTGAACGCGTGCACGGCGTCGCTTGTTGGATTCGATGGCTTTCTCGTCGTCCGTCAAAGATAGCTCGGTAGCCGCTTTCGACCACGTGAGGAACTGATCGTAATCGTCGCGCGGGAGACCGAGCAGGTCCGCAATAATCGTCACGGGATACGGGTGTGAGAATTTGTCGATGATGTCGACGTTCGCCCCCGAGTCGATATCGTCCAACAAGTCATCGGCGATTTGCTCGAATCGCGCTCGGTGTTCCGCTATCGACCCGGGCTGAAATCGACTGTTAACGAAATTCCGGAGACGCCCATGGGCTGGCGGGTCGGCTCGAATCATGGATGGCGCTCTATCCGTATCGAAGTCTCGATCGACCAGACGAATGTCCGTACTGGCGACATCGGAGGCGTACGTTTCATGGTCGCTCACGATCTGCTTGACGTCCTCATATTTGAACACGTCCCATCGTCCACGCTGATCGTCGTATCTCACGGGGTGTTCCCGCCGCATCTCGGCATACCAGTCGAACGGGTTGAGTTGTGCTTGTTCGCTGGCCAGTGCTTCTGGGGGCGTACGAAAGGCGACACCTTGATTCGATGAGGCCATAATTTAACGACCGTTTAGTAAATCATAGGTCTTTTGTCTACCTTTCGTAAGCGAATATCCGGAAAGTAGCGTCTAATGACCCACATGATAGTCCGTTCGAGTCGTACACCGCTCGTTAGCGACCTTTAATCACGTATTTTCCGCACAAACATGCACCCTGAATAATTATAATTGAGACCAACTATCTTTGAATGTTGGAGTTTTATAACTACATACACCTGATATCACCAAAATCAGCCTGTTCTAACAAACGTTAACAGAAGCGAGCGCCGTTCCAGCCGTAGACGGGGCCGACCAGTGGAGTTCCACCAGGGTCGGACAAAGGAATTATACTTACTGAACGGATAGTAACCGATGTGACAGAACCGGTGCCTCGGAGAGAACGTCCGAGTGTCACCTTACTCCATACGTAACTTGGTTCCGAGGTGTAGACACCCTCAACACTCTGGATTTAATACCATCGACACAATACAATGACGTCTTCTGATTCATCCGGCGAAAAATGGACCTCCGCCGAAGAGGAGATCATGCAGGCAACGTATCGAGCGTTGCTTTCGCACGGCTACGCCAACCTCTCGATGTCCCGCATCGCTGAAGAGCTCGACAAATCGAAAGCTGCACCGTACTACTATTATGATTCGAAAGATGAACTCTTAGTCTCGTTTCTCGACTATTCCGTCGATCAGTTCGAGGAGACCATCGATACTCGTGAGAGCGACGACCCGAAGGAAACGCTCGATCGCGTCATTGAGAAACTCCTCCCCCTCCAACCGGACGAAACGGAACAGCAACTTCAGACGGTGCTGGTCGAACTGCGCGCCCAAGCGGTAACCAACGGGGCGTTTCGTGAACAGTTCACTCGACTCGACGAGAAAATCGTAACCGCGATCCACGAGATAATCCAGCAGGGTATCAACGACGGCGCGTTCCGTGATGTCGATTCGACGCGTGTCGCCGAGCACATTCTCGCCACCATTACCGGTACAAGGTATTGCCATGCGACGACGAACCGTGAGACCGCGATCGCCGTGACCCGTGTCTCACTATCATCGTACATCGATTCCGAACTGAGAAAGCGTCCGTAAACGGCGGGAAGTACCGCCTCAAAGCGAACTTCGAAAGCAGATTCCGATTCAGTTGCGCCCGTCCCCGTATCAATCCGGAAACGATGCGGGTTCGCACGGTCGGTTGACATTCGTGCGCTCGGTTCCGATATCCTCGATAAAAAGATTAGGATACCCACCACTTTGCGTCAGAGTATTCACAATCACGAAACGGTCGGCGGAGGACACCGGCCGTGCTTCCGGGTACCGGGAGAGAAGTAAACATATGAACAGTAGTATAATGATTAAAATCCCACATGTTTATAATGGTCTTTCGATGGAGAAATTTCGAAACTTTTCTAACTGAAAGCAGGGCAATACTGTAGACACCCTCCCATGGCTACAGTTGACAAAGAAGAGATACAACCGAATGGAAGCAATCGGTTTATCTATATCACTGCTGCGTTAGCCGCACTCAATGGATTGTTGTTCGGATTCGACACGGGGATAATTTCCGGTGCGTTCCTATACATCAATGACACCTTCGCTATGTCTCCACTCGTCGAAGGTATCGTCATGTCCGGGGCGATGGCTGGCGCAGCACTCGGTGCTGCTACTGGTGGAAAGCTGGCCGATAAGATAGGTCGTCGTCGACTCATCTTTCTCGGGGCCATCGTGTTCTTCATCGGGTCGCTAACGATGGCAATCGCGCCGAATGTACCCGTGTTGGTCGCGGGTCGTCTCATCGATGGTGTCGGAATCGGATTCGCGTCCATCGTCGGGCCGCTCTACATCTCCGAAATAGCACCGCCAAAGATTCGAGGAGCACTGACCTCGCTGAATCAACTCATGGTGACGCTCGGAATCCTCATCTCGTACTTCGTTAACTACGCTTTCGCCGATACCGGCGATTGGCGGATGATGCTCGGTACCGGAATGATTCCGGCCGTCGTCCTCGCGATCGGCATGGTGAAGATGCCCGAAAGCCCCCGCTGGCTCTACGAAAACGGTCGGACGGACGATGCCCGGAAGGTTCTTAAACGGACTCGAAAAACCGGCGTCGATGCCGAACTTGCCGAAATCGAAAAAACGGTCGAAAAGCAATCCGGCAGTGGTTTTACCGACCTGCTCGAACCCTGGCTGCGCCCAGCACTGATCGTCGGACTCGGACTCGCCGTCTTCCAGCAGATTACCGGAATCAACGCCGTCATGTACTATGCGCCGACGATTCTCGAATCGACCGGATTCGGAAGCGCGACGTCGATTCTTGCGACCACCGGAATCGGCGTCATCAACGTCGTCATGACGATTGTCGCCATAGCGCTTATCGACCGCGTGGGTCGGCGGAAACTGTTGTTGGTCGGGACCGGTGGGATGATTGTCACGCTTAGTATCCTCGGTGTCGTCTTCTACGTCCCCGGCTTCAGCGGGATTCTCGGGTGGGTCGCGACCGGCAGTTTGATGCTGTTCGTGGCGTTCTTCGCCATCGGGCTCGGACCGGTCTTTTGGCTGCTCATCTCCGAAATCTATCCGCTCTCCGTTCGTGGGAGTGCGATGGGGACGGTTACCGTCGCCAATTGGGGTGCGAATTTGCTCGTGTCGCTGGCGTTCCCGATGCTGACGGCAAATATCGGGGAATCGTCCACGTTCTGGCTGTTCGGTATTTGTAGCCTCATGGCGTTTGTGTTCGCCCACAGACTCGTTCCGGAGACGAAAGGAAGGTCGCTTGAGGAGATCGAAGCCGATCTTCGTGAGAACATCACCGACCCGGTTGCCGGAAGCGGAGAGGGAGCATCTGCGGCCTCTCGCGAGTAGAAGGGCGACTCTCTCTCTCTCTCTCTCTCTCTCTCTCTCCGTCAGTACGGAACGTCTCGCGTGTGACGCTCCCATCACAGCGACACTATTCCGAAATATCGTGCCGAACCACCGATCCGATTTTGGAGCGGCGCATTCACGAGAGTACCGTATGATAGCGATAAATCGCCATTCGCTCGTCGCCGACCACCCGCGAGCGAACGGACTGTGGTGCCGCCCGTGAGAACGAGGAGCGTTACTCCCCCTTCGAAAGTCGGTAGATTTCGAGCACGTCCGAGACGGTGACGTCACCATCACCGTCGGCGTCGAATCGACCGGGGAGGTGACGCACGCGACCCACGCCGCGGGTAGTCCGAACGGTAAGCGTGCTCGTCATATCGCTGTTCGTCCCGACGGTCAGCTCGTACTCCCCGGCCTCGACGACTTTCGGACCCAGTGCTGGGACATCG
>NZ_MEIH01000373.1:0-2174 GCF_001723155.1 Haladaptatus sp. W1 | reverse complement strand
GTGACCGACTCCGCCGGATGGAAACGGGCGATGGACCACGCCGACCACGACGAAGCGCACGGTCACGACGAACACGACGAACACGAGACTCACGCCCACGACGCTCACGACCATTCCAACCACCGTCATCCGCAGGAGGCCTACGGTATCTCGTCGGTCTCGTACCGAAGCCCCCGACCGCTTCACCCCGCTCGGTTTCACGACTTCTTCGAGTCGCTCCCGAACGGCATCGTCCGCGCCAAGGGAACGTTCTGGGTCGCCGGACGGGACGATGTGAAACTGGAGTACGGACAGGCCGGGGCCGCCGCCCGCGTGGAAGTCGCGGGGCCGTGGATCGCCAGCCTTCCCGAAATCGACCAGGACCTCTACCGGAGCAACCGCTCTGCGACCTACTGGGACGAGGAGTGGGGCGACCGCCGGACCCAACTCGTCTTCATCGGAAGCGACGTGGATGAGGCGGCCATCACCGCCGCACTCGACGACTGCGTGCTGACCGACGCGGAGATGGACGAGGACTGGGACACGTTCGACAACCCGTTCCCCGAGGACGAGGGCGAACTGTTGATAGTCGGCGAATAGTCGCGTTTCGGTGCCCCAGCGAGGCCTGTCACCGCGTCCCGCGGCTTCGCTCGTATCGTTAGCTTATAGCCCCTTCCCGCGCACGAATCGCATATGACTATCGAAAAACGAGGTGACGCCCACCTCATCACGCACGCGATGGCGAAGGACACCCTCTCGAAGATTCGGGACGAGGAGACCGAACAAGTCGGTTTCCGCAAGGGACTCGTAAAACTCGGCCGCATCTGTGGTTACGAAATCATCGACGGCGCGATGGACACCGAGTACGTCTCCATCGATACGCCGCTGACCGAGACGACGGGCGAGCGCGTCAAAGGGTTGGACGACGTGGTTATCATCAACGTGCTCGAGGCTGGACGAGTGACTCGATTCGGGACGATAAGCCAATGTCCATCGGCTTGAATTTGGTTCTGACGGCGATTATCTTCCGACGTCGTTTCAAGAACTTTGCGAACGAGCGACGGAACCAACCAGTCAGGTTGTCAATGAAAAGAGATATACTGTCCGGTCGGCGTGTTACTGACGATGAAAGCGGTCGTTCTCGCTGCTGGAGAAGGGTCCCGGCTTCAACCCCTTACAAATCGTCGTCCGAAACCGATGCTCCCGGTCGGCAACAAGCCGCTCCTGGAGTCGGTCATCGAATCCATCGCCGCGGCGGGTGTGGACGAAATCGTCCTCGTCGTTGGCTATCACCGTGAACGGATTCAGACGTACTTCGGCGACGGTCGCCGGTGGAACGTCGATATCACGTACGCGGTACAGGAAAAACAGTTGGGTACCGGGCATGCGCTCTTGCAGGCCGAACCGTACATCGGGTCGGACTTCATCGCGATGAACGGCGACCGATATATCGAACCGTCCGCCGTCGAAAAGCTCATCGACGACCACCGACAGACGGGGCGGCGGGGCTTGCGACGACGCGGGTCGAAACGCCGAGTCGGTTCGGCGTGGTCGAACGTGACGGGCAGACCGTCACCGACATCATCGAAAAACCGATACCGGGGATGACGACGTCGGAACAGATCAACGCCGGTGTGTACGTGTTCGGTCCGGACATCTTCGCCGCGATTCGCCAAACGGAGAGTCGCGGGGAGCTTGCGCTGACGCGAACGTTGCGAAACTACGTCGAAGACCATCCGCTGCGTGCGATTCCGTACGACGGGCTCTGGGGCGACGTCTCACACCCGTGGGACTTGCTCTGGCTCAACGGCTACGTGTTGGACAAGCAAGATTCCATCAGCGAAGGCGACACCGCTCGGACGGTACACGTCGCTTCCAGCGCGGTCGTCCACGACGACGTGATGATGGGAGAGGACGTGACGGTGCACGCTGGCGCGGTCGTCTGCAGGGGAACGTCGCTCGGCGAGAACGCGATGGTCTGCGCGAACGCCGTCGTCGAGGATGCCGTCGTCTTCCCGGACGCGACCATCGAACCGGGAGCGGTCGTCCGGGATTGCATCGTCGGCGCGAACGCGACCATCGGACCGAACACCACCGTCGAAGGCGGCGTTACGGACGTGACGCTGGACGAAACCGTCCATCACGACGTGACGTTTGGCGGCCTCGTCGGGGATAACGCTCGAATTGGTGGCAAC
>NZ_MEIH01000372.1:0-31363 GCF_001723155.1 Haladaptatus sp. W1 | reverse complement strand
AGCGGAACTGGGAGGTCAACGAGCCCGAGGAACTCGAAACGATCCTTGAAACCTACAAGGAAATACAGGCGGAGTTCAACGGTTCGCGTGAGGACGACGCTCGCGTCTCACTCGCCGACCTCATCGTGCTGGGTGGGAACGTGGCCGTCGAACAGGCGGCGTCGGATGCCGGCTACGACGTGGATGTACCGTTCGAACCGGGTCGGACCGACGCGACGGCAGAGCAGACCGACGCAGACTCCTTCGAGCCACTGAAGCCGAAAGCCGACGGCTTCCGGAACTATCTCGGCGGCGACTACGACGACCTCTACGACACGCTCGAGGAGCGGATGGTGGACAAGGCGGACCTGCTGAACCTGACCGTACCGGAGATGGCGGTACTCGTCGGCGGCATGCGAGCGCTCGGCGCCACCTACGGGGAGACCGACCGCGGCGTCCTCACCGACACTCCCGGCACGCTGACCAACGACTTCTTCGTCAACCTGCTCGACATGGACTACGAGTGGGAACCGGTTGACGAGGACGAGGAGGTCTTCGAGATTCGCGACCGCGAGACCGGCGACGTCGAGTGGGAAGCAACCCGCTTCGATGTCATCTTCGGGGCACACTCGCGGCTCCGAACCACTGCGGACGTCTACGCCGCCGACGATGGAGAGGAGGACTTCGTCGATGACTTCGTCGACGCGTGGTCGAAGGTGATGAAACTCGACCGATACGACCTCGACTGAGTACGGGTTAGGAAGGGCCCCAGCGGACTGTCGTTTCGGTGGATCGATCTTTGACTACCACTCCCGTCGTGTGCCGTGACGATGCGAGCTGTCCTGACGGGACGAGCATTGTCGCGGCTCGTTCGCCACGATCCCGACCACATTCCTTTCGTATTTTCGGACGAACTGGAGGTCTGGGTATCGAAGAAGGCTACCGTGTCACGTTCGCGTTCACCGCAGCTTATCCAGATGGAACGCTGTTCGATACGTCATCGGAGGAGGTCGCCGTCGACCACCATGAGAACCGCGACTAACGTTATCGCTCCATCGTCATCGAGATCGGCACCGGACCGGTGAGGAGTCTATCTCAACCATCACTTACTCCCCAATTTTGGTAGCGATTGCTCGATTACAGCCCGGCAAGTAACGGCGAAAGCACGCGAACGAGGACGTTGATGAGAAGCGGGACCAGCGCGTGCAGGATGATATCGGTCGAGAAGTGCGCGACCAATGCCGCGAGGAGCCCGCGTCGCCAGTAGAGCCAGCCGAAGACGACGCCTCCGACGCCGTTGAGCACCAGCGACCGGGCGACGACGATGGGCGTGAGCCGGAAAACCTCCGACGTAGCGGGAAGGTGCGCCGCGCCGAAAGCCAAGGCAACGACGACGATGGCCCCCCAGACCAACCAGGTCGCTGGGCGTTCGTCGTCGATCCGGGCTCCGAGGCGAAATCCCAGCCAGACGAGAAGCGTCACGAGGCCGAGCCGGAAGAGCATCTCCTCGGTGATGCCGGCGCCGACGGAAGCCAACGCGCCGAGCATCGGTGACACCTCCGGGAGGCTGGTCGGGTCGACGACGGCCTCCACGATCAGAGGGTTGAACACGGCGATGCTGAGGACGACGATGAGGGCGCCGGTACCGAGTCCCCACAGCACTGCCTCACCGAATGGCCGGGGCGATGGACGGTTTCGCGAAACCCAGGACTTGATGATAGGTGCCCCCAGTCCGACCGGCCCACCGAGATAGAGACCGACGAGTGCGGCAATCGAGACGATAGCGCCGTTCAAGAGAACCGATACGACAAGTGCGGGAAGGGCACGTCCGTGAGATTGAGGTACTGTTCGACGTCGCGCGCGACAAGCACCGCCGAGCCATATTGCAGTATTTGGATGGAGCCACAGAAGAAGTAGTCGATGTAGCAGACCTCGTGACATATGTACACGCCACTACCATTGGAGACACACCGCGGTCAGCCTCGGAAGAAACACGTGGGTTAAGTGCGTTAGAATTGGAAACGTTACATCACTACCACTTGCCAGTATTGGACACAGCGGGGCTCATCAAATACGACGTCTCTCAGCAGGTGATTCACGATCAGAAACAACCGCTGGTTGCAGAACTACTTGCGTTTTCTCGCCGGTATACAGAGCGGAATGAAGAGGCGACAATACCATGAAAGAACTACCACACACATCCCTAGGTGTCGGTCTCGACGTGCTTGCAAACAACTACCGGCGAAGACTGCTTATTGCACTCCTCGAACACAATCCACAAGACGATACGGACACCCAAATCCCTGCAGACCTCACAATCGAAGACGAGGATATCGAAAAACTCATGATCCAGATGACCCACACCCATCTTCCGAAACTGGAAGCTGCGGGCTTCATCGAATGGGATCGAGAAACAAACGAAGTACGAAAAGGTCCCGATTCGATGACATTCTGCCCCTCGTTCAATTGATGCATGATCACAGCGACGAATTGTCTGACGGGTGGCTCTGAGAGAACCACGAACAGCTCTACTCTTGATTGCTGAAGGAGTACAGCTTCGCCGCCATCGTACTCGGTGCATTGAGCTCACTGCTCTCGACTTTTGCACTGGTCGCAGGAACACTCAATGAAAAAGACGAACGAATCGCAAAATTCCCAGCTGATAACGAGATCGGTGGCCCGCAAGCGCGGGTCCCTGACCGATAGCTGCCTAAACAGAGATGCCCTCGAACACACAGACGCGGCTGAACTCAGCAAATCTCAACGAGGATGACAAGTCACACCCGTTGTGACCGAACACGAGAGCGAAACCACGAGGTAGCTGTAACATACATCTACACCACTTCTGAATAAATGGGCTTTTTTCTTAGTTGTGACTCGAAGAAGAGGCGTCGGAGACGTGAGGAACCACCCCGAGCCGCAACCAGAGGCAGTCTACACGTCACGTCTCGTCCAACGTATCAACCGTGTTCTGTTTTCTCGGCGTTCTCACACCCCGCTACCGTCACGTCCGGTCACAACGGGTGTGACGCCACCCGTGACTGCGCCATTCTCGAGGAGATCAAACTCGTGATACCGCATCTCGTTCAGCCCTTCCACTGTGTCCATGTCCATCGCCATGATTTTGACTTTCTCCTGTTGCTGACTCACACGGCGCTCTTTGACCATCACGTCCGACCCACCGAGTTCGACGAGCGCGTCCCACACGCGAGTGATCGTCGTCCCGTGTGGTTTCTCGCCATCGATGGCGGTAATCGCTTGCTTCAAATCTGCACGCGTCCAGAAGACGCCCGAGCCGTCTTTCCGCCGTGTGGCGAACTCGTCCCATCGTCGGGCGGCCGTCACTGCACGCCACGAGTTCTTTTTGTTCTTCTCGTCCACGAGCCGCTTTTTCACTTGGTACGGCGAGCAGTTCGCGTACAGATCCAGCGGGGACGTAGCCGGTTCGACATCTCCCGGCAGGCCAGTGGTGTTCGACGATTCGTTATCGTCTTCGATCTCGGCCTCGAGTTGGTTCACCTTTGCTGTGGCCGCTTTCGAGACCTCCCGCGCGGTCTTTGCGTTCTCGCTCGCCTCGTGTGCGTTTGCGGCGAGATCCGTCCGTGCTGTACTCGCCTTTTCGGTGGCCGTTTCGAGGTCAGCAACGCGCTGTTCAAGGGTGTCGAGCTGTTCGGCCTGCTGCTGGATCACCGTCCACATCGTTTTCCGGCTTGGGACCTCTTGCTCGGCCGAGTCCGTATTCGACGTGCTCGGCTCTGGCACGTCCATCCCCATTGCAGCGGCAAAGTCGTTGTCCGAGACCGTGTTCTCGTCAACTTCGTCGGGCGACAGTCCGATCGACATCAGTATTCACCTCCGAAATCTGTGGTGCTCATTGGCACTCACCCAGTGGAGAAAGTCCAAGATCCTCGGGCAACAGATCTTCCAATCGGTTAGCGACTTGGGAAAGTCCCTGTTTCTCGGGATCGTACATCTCGTGAATAATCAGCCAGATGCGGGCTGTCGTTTCTGAGACGTCAAAGTGGGCGGCGGTGCCAGCGATTGTTCCTGCTTGCTCGTAGGCAGTCCGCAACCGTTCTGGATCACGGTACGGATGCTGCTCGAGTTCGTCAGCAGTCGTCAGCGAGGAGAGTGCCGTTGAAAAGCCGAAATTCGAGGCGGATTGAGTGGATGAACTCGATCTACTCTTGTCGGTCGTGTCTGTCCACTGATCTAGTCGGCACTGCGTGTCCGGTAGCGGGGAACCTTTACAAGAACTGGTTTCGAAGCTTTGGGTACTCTGGGACATGATCATTGGCTTGTGATTGTGTCATGATTCCGATGCCAGAGATGGCCGGTGCGTCCGCGAACGAGTGATTGGACCCACGTACGTTCGCTGCTTTGCGCACCGGTGTTACCGACCCGAGAGCCGTGCGTATCTAGGGACAATTCAAGTCTCGTAGAGTGACGAGTTGTCCCTGAATGACAGTCATCGGGCGGTGATCTCTGGTGTGATTTGGGCTTCTCAGTGGAGGGTAATATCTTCACCGCCGTTTACGGTGTAAAAGTGTGTAGGACACTGAAAATCCCGCCAACACGTTAACGACCAATTCCTGAATTGCTTATTTGCCGTCAAAAGGCGCTAGAGGTCCCCAGTCATCTACTGAGATCGATTTTGTCTGCATGAGTAGATTGTTCCCGGTAGGAATCATACAACCCAATTCCCCAATCAACCAACTCATTATTCGAACTAATGATCATTGCGACGTGGTTACCAGTACCGGATTCATTGTACGCTCCGATAGCGACTCGTCGATCATCGTATATTCCGATACCTAACGTATGCGCATACTCAAGCGCATATATATCGTAATCGCTTAGTTCTAAAGAATCGAGAATATAGTGCGTATTGTCCGTATTAGCGATTTTCACGAATGTAGGCCAATCGAAGGTAATTTCGCTGTCAATGCTAAAGTTGAGTAATTCGTACGCTGTCCGATACGCACTGAAGAGAACTGGGTGAAAAATCGAACAGAGCCCTCGAAATCGGCTGGTATCCCGATCATAGAGGTTGAAAACTGTCGAAAGTACAGACCCAGGGTTAGCAGGATTAGAGACGATCAGCTTGGCGTCAGCGAGTGCATGAATAGGGAAAGTGGCGTCTTCCGGAGGAAGGCGCTGAAGCCAGGGTGCTTTTTCGATTAGCTGTTGTACTGCGAGCGACAATTCTCGGTATGCGTTCAAAGCGTCTTGTCCGGTGGTTGTGATCTGCTGTTTGCCGCCGTGGTCTTCCGTCCATCCATACTCCATAAGATCACTGAGAACTCGTCTGATCGTGGGTTGTGAGGGCGGATCGCCTACTACAGTGTGTAGATCTGTGAGTCGATACGACTCATCTTTCAGTTTTTGGAGAATATTGAGCGGGTGGTCGGATCGGGTCAAATACGCTAGTTCTTGAACTGGAATTGTTTGGAGGCACGTTTCGATAACGTCCAAGAGCAGAAGACCGCCAGCAGTAGGTTTGATTTCCGTTTCATGATTTCGGACAAATCCTCGATCCCGAAGAACCGCAAGATGATTCGAGACAGCCTGCCGAGAAATTTTAGCATGGTTAGTGATTTCAGTTCGTGTAGTAGGATTTCCAAGCGTGCCAAGGGCACGTAGTACCGAAAGACGCGTAGTATCCACGGTCTCATTGATTACATCACGTACGACCAATTCTTCACCTGTGAGCGGGTTTGTGGCTTGATGACGAGTGGAATTCACAGAGATATCTGTGGAAGAGTTCGCTCTACTTCTTTTAGATATTTGCTATCCAGTCTATGAAATTTAATTCGGCGAGAAATACCTGTTTCATTTTGGTTGAAGACCGACAATTGAGTTGGTTCGGCATACTCAATGATGAATTGAATATCAAACCATCACATAAGGAGGGTGATTCGCCCACCGATAAACGCCACCGCTGAGATGTACATTGCATATTTGAGGATTGATTGTCCTACCGACGGATCGTCGAAGCTCAAGTATCCAGCATAAATGGTCACAAGAATCGCTGGCGTCACTAACACGAGATACGCGATTCCAAATATCCCAAGGAAGTATGGAACGGGGCTTGCAAGCACTGCGAGGAGTAAAACCACTAGAGCGATTAGAAGAGAAGGTCGATGTCCGATAGTGATTGGAAGCGTTTTCAATCCTTCTTCACGGTCGCCTTCAAGATCTTCAATGTCTTTGATTAGCTCTCGAGCAAACGTCGATAGCGCTGCTAAGAGGAATAACACAATGACTGGCGTGTTTACTTTGCCAACAGCTGCTGCACCAAAGAGGAACGTACTTCCCCCAAGATAGCTCACGAGCAGGTTTCCGACGCCGGGTAGACCCTTGAAAAACTCCGTATATATGACGAGGGCGACAAGGTTCACGACTGCAATCGCGGTCGCCAACCGGGGAAGTAGTAGAGCAAGCGCTCCAGCAATAGCAAACAGGATGAGACTGAAGATAAGGACGGTTCTGGGGGCGACCGCACCACGAGGGATTGGGCGCTCAGGATCGTTGATGCGGTCGATATCGCGGTCGAAGTAGTCGTTGATAGCCATTCCCGCACCGGTTGCAAGAATCGTTGTGATGATTGCTGCACCAATTGCCCCGCTATTGCTGAAGACAGCAGTACCTTCAGCCACGAATGCACCGATGAACGTTAGGACTCCAGCCGCGATAGCATTCCCTGGCCGGGTGAGTTCGAAGAGTCCTTGAACGCGGTCGGCATGGGACACACCTGTGACTTTCTGTGGACGTCCAATAAAAAGCCCGAAACACACGTCGTAAAACCGGGACTAGGTGGAAGCAGTAGCATTGTTTAGTCGGTGTGTGAGAAAGACCTATTTGCCGTCACTAGTCTCTTCACATATGGAGACAGAGGACGATGAGTTGGCAGAGGGGACAGTACTCCCAGAGGAACGAGTAGCAAGATTCGAGCAACTACTGGATAGAAATTCCGAGTTGGAACTCACGGAGACGATGTCCACTGTCTGTGGAGTGCATATAGCAGCATTCCGTGTATACCTCACTGTTCTCGATCATCCCCACAGCACGATCGCTGAAATTGCGGAAATTCTCGACCGCGATCAGAGTACGATTGGGAAGCAACTGCAACCGCTGTATGAACAGGAGTTGGTCACTCGGTATCCACGCACTGTCACTAGTGGTGGTGTCAAGTATTTGCATGTCGCGCAACCACTCGCAGAAACCACGGAGTGGCTACAGCAAGAGCTAGATACTTGGACAGATGCAGTCATGACACAACTATCGCGACTCCACGCAGACTAACTTTCTCGTGATTGCTAGAGACTTTAAGCGAACTTTCTGTGGGTAACAGTCTATAGTGAATAGGGAAAAATTAGAATAGTATGCTAAGCCAAAGTCCCAGAACTGCGAACTTGCTCTTTTCGAATCGAAACTAGGTCCTTCGCCAATCGAACACTGTCAGTGGATCCTTTTACTGAAATCACGAGAACGTTCGGTGCAGGATGGACAGGGGCGATATCACCGATCTCAAAGCCAGCATCGTTTGCAACTGGAAGATGAACTTGGTAGCCTTCTCCGGCGATATGAACGCCAGCATTGATCGATTGATATGCGGTTTTCGTATCTCGAATTGTTGTCGCGACCATTTCGGCCTCGTCTTCTTCGTTGACTCGATCGAGATCAACGATGAGCAGGAGATCACAGAACGCATGGACTCGAATATCGGCTCGATAGCTCGCGTTTCCATCCTCAGTTTCTTCTACGAGGCCAGCAGCTCGCGCGGATTTTGTAATTTGAAGAGCAAGACCATCTCCGGAGCGTTTAATCGAGTTTGCCATTCTTCTTAGTATAATGTACTAAGTAAAGAGTTTATGGGCGACTTAGATCAAACGTGGACCAGCAGAAATTGTAGCAAACTTCCATGGATCAACGTCGCATCAGGTAGAGTTTCATCTACGAATTACTCAGTTTTTAGTCGCTATCAGCTGCTTTGTGGTTGTTTAAGCTTAATTCTAATCTTAAGCCTATTTTAGAATCTACTACTACTCAACCACTACCCAGAGCTATTCTTAATATTAAATTTAAGATTGAGTACTGTGATGGAGAGTTGTCGGTTGTCCAGAGTTACAAGGAAGACGCCTAGCCATGGGGTCAGTAGTTGAGGAAAACGGCCCAGTGCCACACTCCATCTCAACGATCAGATTAATCTTAAGATTAGTTTTAAGGTTATACAATCTAGTGTCGATGTATGGGAACAGACCAATTCACACAAGCACTTGACGACACTGAAAGCGTGCAAAAGCGCTATGCAAAACAGCTAGGAATCAAACCAGATCGGATTCCGTTCACCGCGGAAACACTACCGAATCCAGAGGTTGCCGTCCGTGTGAACGATGACTTACTCAACGAAGTTGCCTCACACATTCTGAATCGGGCGGGTCACGTCTCGATCATCGACCGGCGCGGGGCAGGGAAGACTCACTTTCGCGACCTCGTTTATGACGCACTCGCAAACGGCCCCCGAAGCGAGGAGTTCCATATCGCACGGATTCGTGAAGTCGAGTCCATCACAACACGACGATTCTACACGCGACTACTAGACGAGCTGTCCCAGTATGAAGACCTGGAGATACCGGATGACTACCCACATCCGACCGATGAGGTCCGACAGATCGTCGAAGACGTGGCAGCTCAACTCGAAGAACAGGACATCGCCTGCATCATCCAAGTGGATCAGCTTGAGGACGCAGCACGCAACACACGCACATTCCAACAGCTACTCGCCGCGTTGCAGAGTGTTGGTGACCTCGGTGATGAAGAACCAGTATTCTTGTTGTTCCTGTTCGGGACACCGGTAGCAAGTGAGCGAATCGACGAACTTCGCGAGACACTTACCTCTCGTCTCGTCGCGAAGGATCGATCACTGGAACGGTTTGATTTTGCCGAGACTGATGAGCTGATCGGACGGTGGCTCGCATTCGCACGCGAAGAAGAGTACAGTGATGGCTACTCATCCGATCCCTACAGTGCAAGCGCGATTGACGAGATTATCGATCGGAGTGACGGGACTCCACGGTCGATTCGACAGCAGTGTTACCACGCATTCCGAGCTGGCGCACGGCAGTTCGATGACATCGAAACCGTCGAGATTGACGACTCGACACTCGAGCAGTACACTTAAGCTTAAAGCTAAGGTTAAGATTAACAATGAGTAATCCACTGAACGATGCAATGGATGCAGCAGAATCGGAAACAAAGACAGACGAGGAGACGTCGAAAAACGAATTCGATGCCGACGAGTATCTGAGCAAACTCGGAGAGGGGCCGAAAGAACAGACTGTTGGATTCTCGGTCGACGAACCGATGCATCGATTCTATAAAGAACTCCAGAGCGACGACAATATCGAATTCAATGTGGCTGAGTCATTCCGCGAACATCTGAAGAAACTAGCTCGCCGCCATCCGGAAACATTCGAACGCGCGATGCGGAAGTGGGAAATCGATAGGGAATATTAACCTTAAGATTAATTCTAACCTTAACCCTCGCTATTCATCGCCGTTGGGGGGAAGTTTGGTCACTGGAATGTGGCGCGAGAGGAGCAGTCAGAGAAAATTAGCCATCTCAAAGAGAGAGCACTGATTAGCCAGCTGAATTAATCTTAATATTAGCTCTAAGATCGAGAGATGGGTGAAAAGGAGATTGTTCAAAGATGAATCGTCATGGAGATTCGTATTTCTCACGTGCTTCACGCTGAAGCGCGAATGTATCGACGGTCTTGATTCGATCGCCATATCCGTGCTTTGTGAGTGCCACTTCGATTCCACGACGAGCAGCTTTGTCGGCAGTGTAGACAGTAACCGACTCCGCTTTATTTTGATCGAGTAGCTGTGCTGCGACGCCGCCGATTGCAGAGTCAGCCTTTTCGACCATATCGGCATCCTGTTCCGTTGCAGTGGCGATAAGGCGCTGCACGATATCCATCGTACTCGAGACAATTGGATTCGCATACGCAAGCTCATCTGCAAACTTGGCCCAACCACGATCCAGTGCTAGATCAATCGGCTCTTCTGCGGTAGTGTATCCATCTGGCCCACCACCTAGCTCCTCGCACACTCGTTGTGGGATTGTGAACACGATATCGTGTTCTTGGGCAATACGCTCTAGAAGCGCGAATCGGCCAGACTCGGGGCGACCGAAGGCGATGAAGAGATTGGTATCGGCGATATGAGTTTCGGTATCCGGAATAATTGAGAGAGGCATTTACTCGGAGTGTTCTGAGAGATCCTCATCATCAAGATCCACCTGTGCATCGATTGCATCGAGATCAAGATCGTCCTGGGCGTCCGGCTCTACATCTATAATAATCTCACGGAGTTCTTGGAGGATGGTCTCGGCCTCAAGCACGGAAAGATCCAACTCACGAGCCATGATTCGCGACGTCATCTTGCCTTTGACGTATGCACGTGCATACTCAGTCGCGATTGCGAGTCCTGCGGTTCCATGACGATCACGATAGAGCTCGAGATTTTGATTATCCGCGCTTCGGGCGAGAGCGGCGATCAAAGTCGGAGTGATCTCGTAAGAGCCCTCGTCAGTCTCAACAGTGATCGAGAGATGTGGCGCTCGATATCGATGGGGCTGCGTCTCAGTCACTCGTTCGAGCAGACCCATGTCAGTGAGTTGGTTCACATCCTCATAGATCGTCGTCGACGAGCTGTCGAGACCGGCTGCAAGTTCATCGACAGTCGCGGTATCACGCTCCCGGACACGCGTGTATAGCTGGGCTAGTCGCGGATGGGTGAGCACATCCGAAATCGCGAGCATCGTGTCGATCGGATGAGTATCGCGTTTCGTTGCCGCCATACTTTCCACTTTCCGCGGAAAGCGTATAGTTCTGTCGCAGCATCGAACATGGGAACCTCAGGCACCACGGAAATCATGGCTTCGATGACTCGCCTGGTCTCGAATTTATGCGGACTCGGTGGGGGGTAATCCACTGAAAAGAACGGGGAGTAAACCTGCTATACGAGAAGTCGACATATGATGCTAATCTTAAGGTTAAGTTTAAGTTTAATTCAATGGCTTTGACTCTGAATCAGCGTTAGAAATTTGGAGCAACGTAGATATCCAGTAGAGTTCAGAACGAGCGATATCTGAGCAAGAAATCGGGGAGCACCCACACCATTAATCTTAAGATTAAGATTAAACACGGCCATTAGTGCCATCTGGTCTAAATTACCGACGCGATATCGTCTGGGCTCGAAAATCGACTACGAAACGACGAGAGTATACTAGACCAGATTTTTCGCTGTCGCAACGCTGACCAGGTCTTCGACGACGGAATCAATACGATTGTCCTCGGCTAGGATGTCGAGTGTTGCTTCCAGATCCGTTTTCAACTCGAATCGGTAGTGTGACCCACCTTGAATCCCGGTATTTCGGGTTGTTGCAAGAAGGAATCCTTGCATCCCGAGACTTTGGAGATGGTCACGCACACGACGTTCGACAAGCTGGTTCCCATCAAGACGGTCAACAATCGATTTGTACTTCTGGTACACTTGTCGAGTTCGAGCAGGAGTCGCTTCCTCGATTGCAAGCGAAACCACCGATAAGAGCGCGAACTGATCCTGCGTCGTCAAACTCCGCATCCCTTCCTCGATGCGTTTGCGTTCGAGAATGTCTCTAGCCTCGCGCACGTGTGATTCACAGACCAGTTCATCGTCGTGGTTGAGGGCTAATTCGCCCGATTTATACAGAAGACGAATGGCTTGGCGGGCACTCCCCTCGTCTTGAGCAGCAAACGCTGAACAGAGTGGAATGACCTCTCCATCAAGCACACCTTCGACGAATGCTCGATCTGCACGGCGCTCAAGAATCGAGGTTAGCTGGGTTGCATCATATGGAGCGAATTCAATCTCCGAGTCGTACAGCGAATCCTTGACCTTTGGCGACAGGTTATCACGGAATTGGAGATTGTTGCTAATGCCGATGACGCTAACCCATTGATCTTCGATATGCCCGTTTTTTCGTGCTCTCGGGAGCTCGTAAAGGAGTTCGTCGTTACTGCCGATTGTATCGATCTCATCGATAACAATGATGACAGTATCCTCGAGTTCACTGATTTCATCGTACAGGAGATCAAACATCGACTGCTGGTCGATGCCACTCGGTTTCTTCGTACCACCGCGGATTTCCTTAATGAGATGAGCACAGAGTTGGTAACTCGTTGTTTGGTTGTTCGCGCTGGTCTTGGTAACGCTTAGGTTGAGATCATCTTGGTTCTCAGCGTACTCTTGAAGCAGATTGATCTCGTGATCGATAGCGACGGTCTTTCCTTGACCAGTTTTTCCATACAGGAACAGGTTGTGAGCGTTAACCCCTCTCGTTGCAGGAGCGAGAGCGTTCCTGATTTCCTCGAGTTCACCTTCCCGCTCGGGAAGTTTCTCGGGTTGCCAATCCTCTTTGAGAACACTTTCATCCGCGAAAATCTCGACAGATGCACCGTACGGATTGCCGTCAAGAGTTTCGTAAGGGTTTCCGGAATCAGTTCCATCACCCGACATGCTAATCAAACCAATATCACGAGGGACATAAACCCCGTGTCCGGAGCGTCTGGTGTGTCCGCATACTCGGTTCTCTATATACCCCCGCCCCCACCACGTCCGGATAAATTCCCTCGTGAGAGAACCACCCCTTCAACTGGAGTCGGCAAGAGTACTAGAATAGGCAAAGAACTAAGATAGTAGTCGTTCAACCAAATCCGTACTAGCGAAAGCTCAAAGTAGAATTGAATGAGTTCTAGTGAGAAACCGGTGTAAGTGGGAACGTCTGACGCTATCGCGGTTAGATTATGCGGACATGGTGGGGGGTGGGGACCAAGCGACCAACCATTCGTTGGACCAAATTATGCGGACACGGTGGGGGGTGTCCCCTCATTCTTCAAGTTCGTCCGGAAGCACCGCAGTCACGCTTTCAACCGGTGAAAAGTAGTTTCGCTGTTCAACCCACGTTGTTAACCACTCATCTGCTGTCTCGACAGTTAGTTGCCCCTCGACGACTCCTCGGACAAGAAGCCCTATTGACCCAGTCACGGGAACGTCGTACGACGAAGCGAGTGAACGCCCTTGTGCATCATCTGTGGCGAGTGTTCCACCAGTCATGTGAGCACCCACAAGCGCCTCCGCTTCGCCGAGATCGAGCCGCTGCTGGATTTCTGGATACTCCTCTTGAAGCTCTGTGGCTGCGCTTTCCTTGATTTCGATCTCACCCGCCTCAAGCACGTCGACCGCATTTTTCAGATACGTATACCCTGCGTCGTATCCCTGTGACATTTCACCCTTGACGGCAGGGACGGTTTGGAGACCATCAAACGTCGAAACAAGCCAATCGACAGAGTCGGTGCTCGCGTAGTTACTCAGAACTGTTGCATCAAGGAAAAGAGGGCGAGAGAATGGCTTGCTCATTCAATATCAAGTGCAACGTCGACTTCGTCTTCAAGATCGTCTTTGGTTTGCGGACCGAGGCGAAGCTCAACGCCTGCATCCTGGAGGATTTCCTCCATCTCCCAGCGAGTAACACCAGTGCGCTCTGCGGCTTTCCCGAGTGAGATTTCACCAAGGACGTAAAGCCCGATCGTCGTCGCGAGCTCCTCTTTATTTTGCACGGTGTTGCTGCGGCGGTCGGTAGCCATAGATTCTATTTGAACAAATGAGTGGCTGACCTATTAATGTGTCTCCGGCTGTCTTGACTTCGGTATTCGCTTATACGCGAGAAGTGGGTTATTCGGATTTGGACGAACGGTGCACCGCGTAGTCTTACTGGTTTCAGGCTTGTTCACGCCGAATCGTCACGATATCTGCCGCTACTCGTTCAGATCCTTCGGCTGCAATCACGAGCAGATTCGGCGCTGATGTGCAGGGCGCTCTATCACCGACGTTGAATCCTGCATCTGCAGCACCCGGCAGTTGGACTTGATAGCCATTCCCTGCGATATGGAGTGAAGCGTTTGTAACGCGGTGGATCGAGACCGTGTCGAGCGCGGCCGAGGTCGCCAGCTCGACGGTGTTCTCGTCGGTGATGCGGTCGAGGTCGACGACGAGGAGGAGACCGTCGAATGCGAACACGCGAATGTTAGCAAGACGAGTGGGTTCGTCGTCAGTCTCTTCAACGAGTCCGGCGGCTCGGGCAGGCTTTGTGACTTGGAGAGCGAGGCCATCGCCGGACCGTTTGATCTTGTTGGGCATTAGTGGTTAGTATAGCATACTAACCCAAGAAGATTCGCCTTGGCAATGCGCTCGGTTCGAAGTTGACCGTGAGAAGTGGGGGCAGCCATCCTTCCTAGCGGTATCCCGTGTACTTACCTGTACAGCTCTCAAATCCAGAGATAGCAATGAGTTCGAATGGGACGTCGCCACTCACCCCACTCGCGCAGGATGCGCTCGACGCGCTCGCGACTGTACTCCCGGATGCGGGAGAGCTCACGTACGAGCAAGCGTATGCAATTCTCAACGACGAAGAGGATCTTGAGCGCCCTGCTGCCGAGGATATCATCGAACGGCTCTACATGAAAGGCCATCTCTATGAGGTCGAAGGGAAGCTCCGGTTGACTGATTATTGACTACAAAATTGAGCAAGTATCGGAGCATGCTGACTGATACCGTCGATTGCGTAAGTGGGTTACTACAATCAATATTTGTGTTATCGGAACGCGTTTTATGCCTCCGTCCGATGCTCTAACTGCGCTCTCACAACTGGTCAAGACAATTTCCCGACGCCATCATGCGGCGCTGACGGTCTGGCTGGTTGTGAGAGCCCTGCCTACGGCTTTCCTTACCTTTTCCCAATGAGCATTGGTGGAGGCTATGTTTTCGGAAAATCCAATTGGAAACGATTCAACAGGGCCACTGACGACCGGTACTTCGAGATCAGATTGAGACTCATCTTGGTGAGAACGTTCTGGAGAGAGACGTACTGATTCGCTCCAAACTGACGATAGCGAACCTCGAGTCTTACTTCATAGTGGGTGGCCAGCACGACCAGTAATCAACTGATTTCCATCGACATTTCATCTATTGGAATATTCGGAAGCGACCCTGGCTTGCCTAAGGGTATCTCGGTAGTCGTGTTTACCTGCAATGAGCCAGACCAGCCAAATCACGGCGGGATGGGACGAGTATCGCCGAGCACTTCGACCGACAGATCAAGCGGTCTTTGATCGACTCTTGGAGTACGCACGGCTGCATACCGATCCTAGCACTGTTCACAAACCCCTGTTCGTCGAGACGCCGATTCTCATCTCGATGTTGCTCGAACAGCAGCGACAACTCGACGACTTAGTGGATCGGCTTGACCACGTAGAAGACGACTTGAACGATCGAGGATGAGGCGATGGTGTACAAAATCGACTACGTCGACGGCGACGTGCTTACCTGGTCGGTGACCGAGACGGGGGTAGAGTGTGAAGTCGATGGGTCGTATACGCCGACGGTCTACGTGTCGGTGCATGGTGACGGTGAATTTTCGATGGCACGTGCTGCACTTCGTGACCATCCTGCTGTTGCTCGGGTTGCTGTGGTTGATGAACGCGTGAGTTTTCGCCACGACCTCGAGCAAGTACTTCGGGTGGACGTTATCGACCTCAAGGCGGTCAACTCGGTGGCACGAATGGTGAGCAAGTGGGGTTCTCCCGGTGAGTATCGCTGTTACAACGTCGATTTTTCGCGGGAGTTCCGCTACTGTCTGGAAGAGGGGATTGATCCGCTGCCGAACTACGAACTCTCACAAATGCAGATAGCCGTCTCGGAGACAGAATTCGCAAGTGAGAGGGTTACCGAACTCACGATCGACGATGAGACAGTGACTGGGAGTGGGGAAGACGTGTTAACCACCCTGTCGGCACGTGTTGAGTCGGTTGATCCGGATGTACTCTTCCTGAATACCAGCGACCTCATTCCAGTTCTGTTCCAGCAGGCTGATCGGCTTGATGTGGAGTTCCAACTCGGCCGACGACCTGGGTGGCAGCAATTGGCGGGTGAGTCAACCTACGAAAGCTACGGCCAAGTCGGGCACTCACCGGCACGCTACAATCTTCCTGGGCGAGTTATCATCGATAGCTCGAATACGTTCATGTGGAATCAGACGAATCTCGATGGCTGTCTGTATCTCGTTGAGCAGTCGGGCAAGCCACTGCAAGAGTTGGCGTGGTCGTCGATCGGGAATATTCTAACTGGGATTCAGATTCAGGAAGCACGGGAGCGAGATGTCCTTGTCCCGTGGCGGTCGTGGCGTCACGAGAAGTTCAAAACGATGCGCCAGCTGCACGACGCCGACCGAGGTGGGTTCACCTTTGCGCCGGACGTCGGCCTACACGAGGACGTTCACGAACTCGACTTCTCCTCGTTGTATCCGAATATCATCGTCACGCGGAACGTGAGTCCCGAGAAGATCCGCTGTGAATGTCATGCCGGTCGGGAGGATGTGCCGGGCATCGGGTATTCGATTTGTGACGAGCGTGGCTATCTTCCGGACGTGCTTGAGCCGTTGATCGAAGATTGGGATGCGATCAAAGCCGAGATTCGCGAGACTGACGATGAAGAGCGTCGCGATGAGTTGGAAGGCCAATCGAGCGTAATCAAGTGGATTTTGGTGTCCTGTTTCGGCTATCAGGGCTTCTCGAACGCTTCGTCGTGTTGATCGTAGTGGATAGTCAGTGTACCTGGAGTGGGATGTCTGGCTGCGTTGCGAATGGCCTCGAACTGTTCGAGCATCTCGCTCGGACTGGCTTCGTCTCCATCTATTTCTCGTGTTTCTTCCCGTAACGCGTCATAAGCCCGTTCCACAAGGAGTCTGATCGCTTCTGCATCGGATTTTGATTCGATTTCGAAAACGGCCTCGTAATGGGACATGTAACTAGTTGATGCTCCAATGGGAAAAACCCAGACCCTACACCCGTTGACAAGGAAAGCCCTCCCTGAGTACCGCTTGCTCGGAGGATCGAGACATCGGAAATGTTGTACAAACGTTGATTGGTGTCCCACTCCTCTAGATCGCATGGCCGAATTCCCAGACGAGAGACAGCTTGTACTGAGAGCACGCACCCAATTGGAACAATGGACGAACAGTGCCCGGACACAAGCATACAGTGACTTGTTCGAAGGCGATGCTCCACTCCTTACTCCCGAAGAGTTGCAACGACTCGATGCGCTCGATTCCGTAATGGAACGGCACGGTGGCGATGGCGTATGGGGCACCGATCAGTACGGAATCCACACAGCGGGGACCACAAGTTCGGACAACTCGGTCGGAATTGTCTGTGTGTACCATCCCCAAATTACCAAAGATTCCGTGCTTCAGGGGGACGATGGTATCGATGACGAGACCGAGGAGAAATTCAACGCAGCACTCTGGCAATATAGCGAACGCGTTGCGACACTCATCGAAGAACGGCTCGACGAGTTTATCCGCCAAACGCAGGGCTAGCTCTGTGTTCAATTCCGTTTCCTGGATTTCTGTAGCTCATCGACAACTGGAATGGCCTTCCCACCAACGCCGCCACAAACGAGACGAGAAACGACGGCAATCAGTACGACACCACTTGTCCTTCAGAGGAACTGGTCACCAGATTCACTCCTGTTTGTTAGCAAGCGAATTATCCCCCTCGGAGCGGTTTGCTTCCGTGTACTGGAAGTCGAGAACGTTACGCGCCGAGCCACCAGCCGTACAGTTGCTCTTGCTCCTCGGTGTCCGGATGCTTCTTCGATTGGCCGTAGGTCTTGCCTTTGAGGAGTTGGCGTTCAACCGCGTTCGCGGCGAGACGAAGTGCGTGGGTGGCCCCGTAGCCCTCTCCGTCGGCCGTGAAGTAACCACGGTCGGTGACGAGCCGAATCCGTGCAAGCACCAGTGGCACTCCTCGGCTTTTTTCTTTGTGCTCGTGCAGTTCGATACTGGCCTTGATTACGTTCATCTCACCATACTTCGAGGTCACGCTGTCGATCAACGCGGAAACGTCGTCGTAGTCCATTTCATCGAGCAACTCGAGACCGAACACCTGCACGGGACGCCGCTCTTCTCGTTCCCAGGTGAGCGCCTCGATGACGTCTGTCTTTGTGATGATTCCGACCGGTTCGTCCGTCTGGTTAGCCGTGACGACAAGTGAGGAGATCTCCTGATCGAACATCGTTTCGACTACCGCATCAAGCGGTGTGTCTCGCTGAACCGTCGCAGCTGCATCGGACATCAGGTTCCGCACCGGTAGATCGAGCATCCGGTCGGAAGTACCGTCACGTTCACCGAACCCGCCACGGCCACTAAACTCGTCTGATGAACCACCCTGGCTCTTGTTCCCGCCGCGTGTCGTGAACTCGATGACATCATATAGACTCAGTATGCCGACGAGTTCGTCATTGTCGATGACTGGGAGGTGTGCGATACGTGCTTCCCGAAGCGTGTTGAGGGCTTTTCCCATCGTAGTCGTTGGGGAGACACTGATGAGCTTTGTTGTGTACGCATCGTCAACAGTCACCGCGTCGAGAAACGGACTCACAGCCTCCAAGACAGCATCTGCAGTCACCACACCAAAGACGCGGTCTTTGTCCAGCACTGGAAGCGTCTTGGCGTTACTCCCTATCATAAGTCGTGCGACCTCACGGATATCTTCGGTTCGGTCGACGGTTGGGACGTGTTGCACCCGTGAGCCAACCTTCGCCGAGGGTTGATTGGACGACGAGGCCAGTTGTCGGCGGCTGACGACGCCACGATACTCGTCACCGTCCGTAACGACGACGGCGTCGAGTTCCTGATTCTCGAACGCACCGGCGACCTTCGAAAGGGGTGCCCCGATGTCGAACTCGGTAAACTGTGTTGAAACTATCTCAGAGATATCCATTGTGTACTCGTTACTAAAGGGAACGTGGACGGTTATGCTTGCCTCATCTTTTGGTGACACGATGCCGCTGATTTGTAGCAGTACAAATTCTGGCATGCTGACAATCCCTGCCATGCCACCCGAGAGCACAATCATGCGTCGCACCTGTCGTTACCAATGATCATCGTCATCAGATGAACATTCCTTTTCCCTCTCATCGTTCATCCATTGAGGGCGCTCGTCTCAATGACTATTTTCTCTTGAAACTGAGATGGTCCGGAATTCGTTGGATTCGATATCGACGATGGGAGGGGAAAGTCTACAGATTTTGACGCAGAAAATGACTATGGACGTTCGGCGCTGAGTATGTGTATGGATCTCACGGAGACTGTCAAACATCGACTCGAAGTACGCCGTCGTATATTGACGATGCGCCGAAAGCGTTGATTCGAGCGGTGGATGCGTATCGAGATCCAGAGGAGGTTTGTGAGGAACTGCGGTCGTGGGTTGATCGGCTTGAGCGGGGAGCTGTCGATCCGAGTGAGTTGGTGATCACGAATCGGGTATCGAAGAAGAAGGAGGACTACACGCAGTCGACCCGGAGTGTGGCGGCGCTGGAGCGGGCGTCGGATTTGGGGTTGGGGCGTGCGCCTGGCCAGAGCGTGTCGTATGTGGTGGTTGATAATGCGAAGAAATCGCGTGAACGGGTGATGTTGGCGAGTGAGGAGTTAGACGAGTATGATACCGGGTTCTATCGGGAGTTGTTGGTTCGTGCGGCAGCGAGTGTATTGTCACCGCTGGGGTGGCGCGAATCGGATATTGAGGAGGAGTTAGGGCGATATACTGAGTCGAGTTTGGCGTCGTTCGTATAAATACGAAATTTCTTGGCTGGGAACGAGTGTCTCGTTCCTGCTTTACCTGGCTCGTTAGTCGTCGTCGTCTGCGGGCGTCGTAAGCCCCTCGATTGGTGCTTCTTCGGTGCCGGTCGTTTCCCGAGTAATCGACTCGATCTGGGCTTGTGCCTTCTCCGGGTTGTTTACCCAATCTCAGTACCTCACAAAGCATCCTCGGCCAACTGTTTCTGAAGCCTGAGTTCTGTGTCGGAGCGGTTGCTCTGACGGTCTCGACGAGAGAAGCATGGACGAATCGAAGGCGAGCCGTCGCTGTCGGCGGCGGTCTGCCGCCGACGCGACAGCGTCGCCACTCATACCGCAGGCTAGCCCGACCGAAAGTTACCGGGTAAACCGGTCGTCCGGTGGCCGGTTCGCGGGGACGGCCCGACGCGTCGCGAGGGCCGTCCACGCTGCCCGTCGGACCATGTTGATGAACTCCTTGAACGACCATTGCCAGAGGCGACGCCCCCCACGGCGGGGCGTCGCCACGTACTCCCAATGTAGAAACCGCCAGACGTTCTGTAACAGCAAGCTCACCACCACGTACAACAGCCGTACGACCGGATTCTGTGTTGAGGTCGTCGCAATACTTTGCTCGGAGAGTCGATAGCTGGCCTCGATACCGAAGCGTTTCGCGTAGTGGTATCGAGCGTCTCGTGGCGTGTCGATGAACGGCGCGTCAGCGGCGTAGCCGTGACGCGCCACCCCGTGTTCATCGTACCGCCCGTTCTGGTAGGTGCAGTCGATGTAGACGGGAAACTCGACGGTCCAGCTGTGACCGTCGAGTTTCGCCGTCAGACTGTGTTGAATCACGCGACTCCAGCCTTCCGAGAGTTCTTGCTTGATCGTCCGTCCCCAACGGACGATCGGCATAACGTAGGCGTGGTTGTGTGCCTGAAGCAGCGTCAAACACTTACTATCGTAGAATTCGCGGTCAAGGTAGACGGCCTTGACACCGAGGTCAAGGCCGTCAAGGATGCCAAGAAACTCTGCGAGGACGCCGCTGGCGGTGTCGCCGTCGGTAAGACGGCGCACCGCCAGTGTGTAGCGTTTGTTCTTCACACGCGCGTAGAGTGTGGCGTAGGCGTGGAACGCGGTGGTTCCACGCTTCGCTTGCGAGTGATAGAGACCGTCCGTGTCGTCTTCGTCGCCATAATAGGGCCGCAGGTGGAGGTCAGCGACGACCTCCACCTGCTCGGGGAGTACATCGAGAACGTCCTTCTGGAGGAGTATGTTGCCAACTTGTTCGAGCGTCTCAAGGTCGAACTTGGTGCGAAGATGGTAGAGAACTGAATTTTCGTGAGGCGCATCTTTGCTGTTCTCACAGAGCGTAGAGACCGAGGTCCCGTCGGCGCACGCGCCGACGAGGACCTCGTAAATGCCTTCAGCGTCGAGTTTGGCGTTTTCAGCGAAGGAGAGAGCAACTTCCTCGTCAAGAGAGTTGACGAGGAAGTTAAGGACCTGGTCCTCGTGGATTTCATTGTCTGCTTGCTTGGTTTTAGACACACCTTCTGCAAGCAGACGTCTCAACTAACCGGCTTTGTGATGTACTGATTTTTCGCTTCTGAAAATGATTTAGTATGAACTACTAACCAGCGCAGGCTCTTATGTGATGTAGGAGCGATAGAAATGACTCATGCAGAAAACAGTGGGCCGCGAAAATCTTCCTCGTATCTACTCCTTATCGCGAGAATTACTTAAACGGAAGTCAGTGACAATCGCCCTCTTCGACGCGAATTGCACCGCCACACTCACTACAGCTGTCCTGTTCTGGGTTGCGGACGGTTTTCGAGCGTCGATACCGGGAAATCCGACCGCCACAGTCCTCACAGACGAGCCACCATTTGGGTGCGGTGAAGCGTTCGCAGTGCTGCGAAGTGTCGAGACAATCCGTCTAGCGGGCGAACGTTCGCCCGTGATCTGCGTCACCGAACTCGTGATACTGCCATGCGTGAATCAGTTCGTGCCGGACGGTCGCACTGAATTGCTCCCAGCCGTGTTGTTGGTAAGCCGTCCAGGTCAGCGCAATCGTGATTGCCTCTGTTGTCGGGTCGTACTTCGTGACGCCTACCCATCACTGGGCGCACTTCGACTGCTAGATCTCGAAAGTATTCTGCTGGGAGAGTCGTCGACGATGACCATCGGTCGGCTACCTATTCGGCTCAATCGGCGTGTTCGAGGACCTTCGCGACGGTCACAATTGCGTCAAATTCGGTTGGCGTCCCCTGAATGGTAATTTTTCCTTCATTGCGATCGTATTCAATCGAGTCAATTTCAGTTGTTTTTGCGATATGCACCTGGCGAAGAGAGAGTTCGATCCGATCGTACTGCTCGTCAGGAATTGTTTCATCAGTCGCGTCGTTTCGTGATTTGCAACATACTCCACAACCTCATCAACCGTTACTGTTCCACTCTGTTGATCGAGATAGTATAGTGCGTATTGTCGCCGCTTCTTACTGAATAAGTCGAAGATAGTGTCTAATGTCGCCATGGGCACTGTCTAGATACGGAAAATCAAGCGATAGCGGTACGATTGACAGAGTTTTATGCACTGTTCGCAAGTAACTGATTCTTGATGTTTAGATCGACTGCACCGTGAGAAGACTGAATTCGATTGCTTCACCGAAAACCTAGTCATGATGAGACGAAGAGATTCGGTAGCCACTCTCGTTAGAGCCGTTGAAACGCCACTCTCAAACAGAATCGCGTAACTAGACAGTACCTCGCCATGTTTCCCATCAACGTCTAGCCAATCGTCGACGATAGTAATTGTGGATTCGACCACCACCCCGGGAAAAATTCTTGCTCCAAATTGTGTTAAGAATATTTTATTAAAACTCGGAGAGTTGTCAATCGGGACCCCGAATATCCCAACTCGTGTGAATTCTCGCGCTTTAGCGAAGGGAGAATGTCAAAGCGAACTCGGTCTAGGACGTCTGGATTGAGCAGAATATTAACAGCTGCCGTGATTCCGAAACTCGTTATGATCGCACTGTGAACACTGGGTTGGCTTTGAAATGAACGTTGTACCACAGTCTTCACATTCAAAAAGATCACCGGTTGCTCGGACTTGCTTTTCCGTTTGCTGAGCGGCCTCTTCCGGAGTAAAGGCGTCACGTAATCGATGAAGTAGTTCCATAGTCTGGTATGAGATACCAGCAACTCAGCCATATATGTTTTCATCTAAAAAATGCAAAACGATTATTAATTTATACCGAAATAAATATCAATATATAACTCTGTGATTGGAGTTTGTCTGATAAATTGGCGACACTGAGAATTATCGAGACATGGATTAAAACGGAAGCGCAGGTTTGTTCGGCAGTTCCTTCCGGCTCGCTTTCACGATGGACAGCCTGGGAAGCCATCGAGGCAAGCGCAGCCACAGTCCTCCGGTGGCCCGCTTCCGTCGTCGATAGGTGTCTCAGTATCTTCACTCTCGTTGCCATTCACCGAGACAAAAATGAGTCGATAGCGAAGCTATATTATTTCTATAACCAATGAAAATCCATGACACAGCCTATCTAAATACACTTATATACTTCGCCGTTGTTTTAGATAGTAGGAAGTTTTTCTTCCGATACCATGACTGCATCCACCATCTCTCCAGACACTCGCAACACCTTCGAAAGCACCATCGGTGGCTACACGGTTGGCACCCGTGCTCACAGCCTCTCTGCCTGGTTCGTCCTCGCACTGCGGCTTATGATGGGCTATGCGTTCGCCTACTCCGGATTCACGAAAATCGTCGCTGCCGAACCGTTCTCGGCCGGTGGCTACCTGGCGAACGTCGCCGCGACCAACGGCAACCCGATCGCAGGCATATTCACCTGGATGGGCTCGACCCCGTGGTTCGTTGAGTTCGTGAACGTCGCTGTCCCGTGGGGCGAACTGTTCATCGGTCTTGGACTGCTCGTCGGCGCGTTCGTCCGTCTTGCGGCGTTCTTCGGCGCGCTCATGATGCTCATGTTCTACTTCGGGAACTGGGACATCGCTCACGGCGTCATCAACGGCGACTTCGCGTACATGCTCGTGTTCCTGGCCGTTGCAGCGTTCGGTGCCGGCCGCATCCTCGGCCTCGACACGTACATCGAACAGTACAAGATTGGCGGTCAGGCGCTCCTCGAGCGCTACCCCATCCTCGAGTACGTCCTCGGGTAGATTCTGACAGGCAACCCCATACCGCCTTCATGTGAGAATCGGTCTATCACTCGTTCTTGATCCTTCGTTTCCTCCATCAAATTCGGCCGTCTCGCTCGTTCTAGTGAGTGAATCGGCACGGTACTTGTCATAACATTCTCATCTGCACTACGTACGCGCCCAGACGGGAAAGACGGCGGTGTCTCTGGCGCGATACAGTTGTCACTCTTAGCGATTACAGTGTGGATACACTTCATGAGTGGACACTGATCAGCGATTTACGGAAGCGTTTGTTGATGAGCTATAGAGAAGAGGGGCTGAGAGAGGAGTTACTCTGGAATCTCTCGTCGATCCGTTTTTACGCATTCCTAACACGGGAAGCCACCGAGGTCCTCACAGTCGCAGTCGTCTGGTTCGGCATCGTCTTCGTCTTCGACGGGAAGGCGTCGAGTGTTCCGTTCTCGGTTGCGGTTTCGACGGCGGCCATATGTTTGCAGAAAAGACAAGCCAGGCACGAACCAACAACGCCCAATAAAACCCAGTATCATACTCGTCCAACTCCTCACCTGCCAACAGCACCCGCTCTCGCGCTCAAAAAGTACGCTCCGAAACTCTGTGGCAGAAGCTACGATGCAAAGAGATTCACAATGACTACCCTGTTCGATTCACGAACGAAGTCCTGAAACACAACCACAAGCCACAGAACGCCATCGAGTGGTACGTCAACATCCCTCGCCCGACTGAAAAGGTTAGCCACGGTGTGAATTTCCGCTCCCGGATTTTACATACCTCCCACGTTTGCCAATCTCCTAATGGGTATCATAAATTAATACCTCTGAATTATATCCGATTAATCCCGCCAATAGTGATTTGTTCTGCGGAGAGGGACATCGAATGAGATCACGATGAACAGGCCCCCTTCGGACGAACCTGACGAATCACCAAAAACAACCGAGACACGTAGAGCTGTAACCTCGAGACGGTCGCTGCTGTTGACCGGTGGCGCACTCGGCCTCGCTATGCCAGGAGTCAGTCTACGCGCGCTCGGCAATCGCGGACAGAGAGGCGAACAGCACGAGAACGATACAAATCAATGGACATCTTCGAGTGCTGATTCCCATCAAGACACACAACAGTCCTCGTATTTTCAGAAACTCGCTGCCAGCGACGGTACATCTCCAGATTGGTTCGGTCATTCGATCGCAAGAAGTGGCAATACGGCTATTATCGGTGCACAGAGGAATAACGACAACGGGGCGGCGTACGTATTCCAGTTTGACGGCAGCCAGTGGACTGAGAAACAGAAACTCACCGCCAACGACGGTACCGCCTACGACAGCTTCGGCGCTTCGGTGGCGGTATCGGATGACGTCGCACTCATCGGTGCACCCAACGATGACGACAACGGGAGTCACTCGGGGGCGGCGTATGTATTCCGGTTCGATGGCTGCGAGTGGACACAGGAACAGAAGCTCACCCCCTGCGAGGGTGCTTCCTACGTCTGGTTCAGTACTTCGATGGGGGTATCGGATGGCGTCGCGCTCATCGGTGCACCCGGGGATGATGATAACGGGAATCACTCAGGGGCAGCATACGTATTCCAGTTTGACGGCAGCCAGTGGACACAGGAGCAGAAGCTCACCGCCAGCGACGGTACTGAAGACGATAACTTCGGTCGCTCTATCGCAAAAAGTAGCGAGATGGCTATTATCGGCGCACCCGGGAATCACTCGGGGGCAGCATACGTATTCCAGTTTGACGGCAGCCAGTGGACTGAGAAACAGAAACTCACCGCCAACGACGGTACTGCCGACGACGGCTTCGGTTTTTCGGTGGCGGTATCGGATGACGTTGCGTTCATCAGCGCATTCGGAGACGACGACAACGGGACTAACTCAGGGTCGGCGTACGTATTCCGGTTCGACGGCAGCCAGTGGACTGAGAAACAAAAGCTCACTGCCAACGACGGTACCGCCGACGACAGATTCGGCGCTTCGGTGGCGGTATCGGATGACGTCGCGCTCATCGGCGCATATTATGGTAACCACAGCGGAGATGGCTCGGGAGCGGTGTATGTATTCCGGTTCGACGGCAGCCAATGGTCCGAGATGAATAAACTTGTCTCGAATGACAGTACTGCGAGGGACTTATTCGGTGCTTCGGTGGCGGTATCGGATGACGTCGCACTCATCGGTGCACCCTACGATGACGAGAACGGGATTAGCTCAGGGGCGGCGTATGTATTCCACCTGTAGATGAAACTGTTCATCGAACCGGTCACACTGTCTGCTAGGATGTAACTAACCTCGGTGGGTCACGATACTTTCCGACTGCTCGAATCAACGCTTTCTGCGCCTCATGGATAAACGAGAACCTCAATTGGCGCGACATGGATACAAAGGGCTGATGCGGTGGTTCGTTCGGCAGTTCCGTCCTGTTCGCAGGCACGGCCAGCACGGGAAACCACCGAGACCGTCACAGTCGCAGTCTTCGGCATCGTTGTCATCCTCCGACGGGAACGCATTGAGCGTCCGTCGTCAGTTGCGGTTTCGACGGCAGCCATATGTTTGCAGAAGGCGTTGCGGTGGACGTGGTGCGGGCAGGTGCAAGCCATCAGGTCGTCGGTCACGTCGTTGATGGAGACCACGTATTGATGGTCTGCAGGGTTCTCGTGGCGCTCGGTGGTGACGTCGATGAGTCCAGGGGCATCGACATCGAAGGAAAATCCATTCAGTATTGGATGACTTGGAGAAGGAGCAACGGTATTGAGCCATCCATAGGAAGATATAACCAAAACAGTTGGAAATATAAATGGCTACAGTATACTGATTCTTTCACTCAATTGCCCTTCGCGTGGAGGGCGAACCAGCCAGGATCGACTTCAAGAGGTTCGAGTCCTGAGCACGATATCTATCGGTTAGCATACTCGCCCATTCCGTAGGAACGTGGTCTCCCGCTGGGAGTTTCCTAACTCCCCTTCCTGTTCAACCACTTAAAGGTCGGTATACATTCTGTACAGAGATGACTGATGACGATATTCTGACGTCAATTTGCGAGTCGGAGTTCCCCACTGTAATTGTCGGTGATCTCCGATTGTAATTAGTGAAAATCTGGTGGGTTCATTCTGTAGTGTCGCAGGCTGCAATACGAATAAGTAATTAGGATCATTGCAGCAGTTATCTGCTCATCATCGGGTTGAGGATATCTTAATTGTAGATGGAATATAACTTCGGTATATTCTTGTGACGGCACTGTGTTCGAATGTGACGCATGGCACGCACCGTACAACAACCACACCACCAGACCTGGATATCCCGCTTTGATAGCACCTCCCAATACCAGTTCACGAGGGGGCGATGTCGATGATTCTCGTATCGCTCCTCCAGTGGGTCGTTAATCAATTTCCGAGTACCGAGGGCCAGTATTTCCTCTCACTCATTGTTGGTATCGGGTTCATCCTCTGTGAGTGGGTCCTTTGGAGACTCTCACGGGTTGCAAAACGTGACTATCCATTTCGTTTAGTAAATGTTGGTCTACTCATCGCGAGTCTGATTCTCATTGGGGTGAGTGGTAGTCTCTACGTCGTAATCTGGGAACAGACACACCAAGCGAGAGAGAGTGTAAAAGCACTCGGCGCGGTCAGAAGAACCGGATTTCAGATCGTGCTAACACTCGGCGTGTGTGCAGCAGCGTACGTGAGCGCTGGTATGGTTGATCGAGTTGTTGACCGGCTCTTACAACAAACTGAGGAGATCACGCGCCACCAGGGAAAGGTTGTTTCCCGATTATCTATTATTGGTGTATATGTCGTTGGTCTTCTTGCACTATTGAGTGTCTGGAAGATAAACCTTCAAGGGCTATTTGTGGGTGCTGGACTGCTTGGTGCCGTGATTGGATTAGCAGCGAATGAAACACTCGGGTCGCTACTTGCCGGCTTTCAGCTCATGTTTTCTCGGCCGTTCGAGATTGGTGATTGGGTACAAATCGATGAGCATGAAGGAATCGTGACTGACATTACGATTTTTACGACTCGTATCGAGACGTTCGAGGGGAAATTCATCATGCTCCCAAACGACGTTGTCAGTAGTAGTACAATCATCAATATCGGACGAAAGGGACGACTACGTCTCGGTGTTGAAGTTGGAGTAGACTATGAAGCCGACCCCGATCATGCGATGGCAGTTGCAAAGGAGGCAATGAAAGGTGTCGACGAGACTTTGACCGTGCCGAGTCCAGATGTCGTTCTAAAACAATTTGGGGATTCTTCAGTCCTTCTTGAACTGCGGTTCTGGATCGAGAAACCGAGTAGTCGCAAGAAATGGCGAGCAGTGACCGCTGTGGTTCGAGCAGTCAAACTCGCCTATGACCGAGAGGGAATCAAAATTCCATATCCTCAGCAAGAGGTGTCGGCGCGAGAGGAAGCCGGTGGCTTTCGGGTGGTCGATGGCGAATCAACGGTTACAATTCCCGAGCAAGATTGACATCGCGAGAGTTCGCTCAAGACCAGAATATCGAAGTTCACGGCACAATTGGCGTTATTGCACTTGCATATCATCGAGATATAATATCAAACGATGATGCAACATCGCTCATGCGGACGCTTCAAACGGAGACGAGTCTCTTTAACACCAAGGCAATTGTCGAACGTGGGATCAAACTGCTACAGTCGAATTCCGAGTAAACCGTGAATACAGGTCGCCAACTCTTCGAAACGATCGAGCACTCAGAACAGAATACTGCGCTTGTCAACTTCCGTGAGAAGCACGCAAAGAGTCAGCAGGTCAAGGACACGTACCTCGATATCGTCGAGCATACAAAGAACATCGCCAAAACGTACGATGTGATGGTTACGTTCGCCGTCTCACTTGAGTTTGAGGATCCAGCCGTCCCAACTCCCCGGACAGACCCTACGCATCCCTGCTGCGGCGTATCCCCCATCCTGAGTCTGGATGATTGCGTGCAATTGGGCGAACTCACACTCTGCTCCGAACCGCTGCTTCCACTCCACCGTACCAGTAGCGTCCGTTTTCACCACCAAGCCGTCGCTGAATCGGTCAGGTCTGTCTACGGTTCCGGCAATGACGAACCCGCCGTCAGTCGTTCGAGTGATCGAAGAAAATGATGTCTCGCCGGATTCAAATATCGTGTGTTCCCACTCTTTGCTCCCGTTGGCGTCTACCTTCACGAGCCATCCGTCACTGTAGCCATAGAACGGCGTGGTAGTACCCGCCAGCACGTAGCCGCCGTCGGTCGAGCGAGCGAGATCCGCGAAGGTGTACGTCTGTTCTGTAGCGGTTCCAAACGTCTGTTGCCATTGTTCTGTACCATCAGCGTCCGTCTTCAGGAGCCATCCCCGTGGAGGATAGTCGGTTTCTCCTGCCATGACGTAGCCACAGTCACTCGACTGCACGTGGGCGTTAAAGTAGCTCTCCTGAAATCTGCCAGGACCGGAGTAGTTCTTTTCCCACAGTTGCTCACCATTGGCGTCCATCTTTTGGAGCCACCCAGAATCACCAATGTCGCCTGCGATCAAATCCAGCAAACTTCCGGCAACGGTGAAATCTCCATTTGATTCTCTCACAATCGAATGAGGAGAGATAGAGAGTACTCCCTCGTTGTATTCTTTGTTTACTTGGGACGTCCCCGAGTAATCTGTCTGTAAAAACCAGGCATTGCTCGGAGATGCTTCGCCACGAAATGGTGGGTCTTCGTCAAAATACGTCCGTTCGCCAACGATTGCATACCCAGTACAGGGAACTGAGGCTATGTCGGCAAACGACCGCTCGTCAGAAAAGGTGCCGCCGAACGTCTGGTTCCATTCTTGAATCCCATTTTCGTCGGTCTTTACAATCAAAGCAGCGTCTCTTGCTGCCCCAACCTGTTCCGTCGACCCGACGAGGGTGAACCCACCGTCGGGCGCTTGAACGAGTGCATCAAACCGTTCTTTCCCATTGTTCTTGTCGAAGAGCTGGCTCCATTCCGTCGCTGGTGCAGTGCTATGTGATGTCGCCTCCGCGCTTTTGATCGAGAAAAACGGAATGATTCCACCCGCGCCTATGGCCTGCAGCGTTGAACGTCGGTTGATTGTGATAGTTTTCTTTTGAGACTCTTGATCGTCTGCCTCTTTTTCTGAATTGGTTGTCATCCACCCATTATTTGAATTCATTTTCTTATTAGAGACTCTCACTAGCTGGGAAAAATATAGTGGCCGATATCGTGTCTCAAACTTAGTTTCAGTACATCACAAAGCCGGTTAGTTGAGACGTCTGCTTGCAGAAGGTGTGTTCAAAAACCAGCAAGCAGACGATGAAATCCACGAGGACCAGCTCCTTAACTTCCTCGTCAACTCCCTTGACGAGGAAGTTGAACTCACTCTCGGTGAAAACGCCAAACTTGATGCTGAAGACATCTACGAGGTCCTCGTTGGTGCTTGCACCGACGGGACCTCGGTCTCGACGCTCTGTCAGAGAAGCGAAGACTCACCGCCTGCAAACACGGTTCTGTATCATCTCCGGACGAAGTTCGAGCCTCAACGGCTCGAACGAGTCGCTAGCACCCTCCTCCAGCGAGATATCGTCGAATTACTCCCCGAGCAGGTGGAGGTCGCAGCAGACCTCCACCTGCGACCCTACTACGGTGATGAAGACGATACGGACGGCCTCTATCACTCGCAAGCGAAACGTGGAACGACTGCATTCCACGCCTACGCGACACTCTACGCACGTGTGAAGAACAAACGCTACACGCTGGCGGTGCGCCGTCTCGAAGACGGCGACACCGCCAGCAGTGTCCTCGCAGAGTTTCTTGGCCTCCTCGACGGCCTTGACACTGAGGTCAAGGCCGTCTACCTTGATCGCGGATTCTACGACAGCAAGTGTCTCACGCTGTTACAGGTGCACAACTACGCCTACGTTGTCCCGATCATTCAGTGGGGTGAGACGATTCAGCAGGAACTCTCGAAAGGGTGGAGCCGCGTCATCGAGCACGATCTGACAGGGAAACTCGACGGTCACAGCTGGACCGTCGAGTTTCCCGTCTACATCGATTGCACGTACCTGAATGGACGGTACGACGACCACGGCGTGGCGCGTCACGGCTATGCCGCTGACGCGCCGTTCATCGAGACACCGCGAGACGCTCGATACCACTACTCGAAACGCTTCGGTATCGAGTCGAGCTATCGCTTGTCCGAGCAAGCGATAGCGACGACAACAACACGAGATGCGGCGGTGAGATTGCTGTACGTTGTGGTGAGCTTACTCTTGCAGAACGTATGGCGGTATCTCCACTACGAGTTCGTGGCGACGCCCCGCCGAGGCGGGCGTCGCCTCTGGTGGTGGCCGTTCAAGGAGTTCATCAACATGGTCCAACGGGCAGCATGGACGGCCCTCGCGACGCGTCGGGCCGTCCCCGAAAACCGACCACCAGACGACCGGTTTAGCCGGTAATCACCACCCAGACAGCCTCTAGCGGGAGTGGCGACAC
>NZ_MEIH01000371.1:0-46599 GCF_001723155.1 Haladaptatus sp. W1 | reverse complement strand
TCGGCCTGAGCTACCTGCTCATCCGCGCGTCGCTCCCCGACAATGCGAAGACGCTCGCGCAGGGACTCGTGTGGCTGGCGTTCGGCGTCCCGGCGATTGCATACGTCGGATGGCGGTATCGACAGCGCGTCGAGGACCTCGTGATTCGACTTGCGGCACCGATTGCGACTCGCACGTCTCGCATCACCGTCGAGGGGATTCGAAAACGCATCGACCGCTTCTACAATTCCCTCGAACGAATCGCGAACGAGCCGCGCGAACTGCTGTTCGCGCTCGTCTTCTCGTACACCGGTTGGATTTTCTTCGCTCTGCCGCTGTACTTCGCGGGGCGGGCGCTCGGCCTGCCGCTCCCGCTGGTGCTCGTGCTCTTCATCGTTCCGGCGAGCACGTTGGCCGGACTGACGCCGACGCCGGGCGGACTGGCGGGCGTCGAGGCGGCGCTGACCGTCCTCATCGTCGCGCTCGTTCCGGCGATCCCGTGGAGTTCGGGCGTGGCCGCCGCCATCGTCTATCGCGTGGCGAGTTACTGGTTCGTCCTCCTCATCGGCGGCATCGCGTCCCTGTTCGTCATCATGCGCTCATAAGACCCACCGCACTCCCTACGTTCTGCACCTCTCACGCTCTGCACCTCTTACGTTCCGCACTCCTCACGTTCTGTACCTCTCACGTTCTGTCCTCTCTACGGTCCGTTCTCCCGCTCCCACGCTTTCACGAGTCCGGCGAGCGTTCGGTTGACGGGCGTGTCGATATCCCGCTTTTCCCCGCGTGCGACGACGTAGCCGTTTATCGCGTCGATTTCGGTTCGGCGGCCCGCCTCGACGTCTTGGCGCATCGAGGAGGTGTTCGCGGCGGTCGCCTCGGCGACCGTCCGCACCGCCGCCACCGCGTCCTCGTCGGGTAGTTCGACGCCCTCCGCTCGGCCGACGGCGGCCGTTTCACGGGCTGCCGTCGCGGCGATTCCCTCTGCGTCGCCGGAGCGAAGCGCACCGTTTTCCACCTGTGCGAGGGCCGTCGTCGGGTTGATGCCCGCGTTCACGGCGAGCTTTTCCCACAGCCGTCGGGGCATGTCGTCCGCGACGGTCGTCTCGATTCCCGCCACGGAGAACGCGGTCCCGATGCGGTCGGCCGGGTCGGACTGCCCGCCGTCGCGTGCCCCGAGGACGACCTCGCCGATTCCGGTACATTCGACGCGGCCCGGTTCGGTCAGGACCGCACCGTAAGTCGCGGTTCCGGCGAGAACGGGGCAGTCGAGGTGCGCCGCAAGCAGGTCCTCGTTTCCCATCCCGTTCTGGAGCGACAGCACGGCGTCGAACTCGCCTGTCGCCAACTCGCGCGCGGCGGTTTCGGTGTGAAACGCTTTGACGGTCACGATGGCACAATCGGCGCGGCGGTCGGTTCCGTCGGTGGTCGCGTCCGCCCCCACGAGGAAGTCGAATTCGCCCGCGACGGAGAGCCCGGATTCGCGGACGGCGGTCGCGTGCGGGTCGCGGGCGACGAGCGTCACCGCGTGTTCGCGGGCGAGCAGGCCGCCGACCAGCGTTCCGAGGCTTCCCGCACCGAACACGACGAAGTTCATACTTGACCGAGGAAGCGGTGGGTGAAAAAGTAGGGCGTCTGCCGGTGTCGTCTCAGTCTTCCGTCCAGTAGTAGAGGTCCTCTTTCGGCGCGCCGCAGTTGGGACAGGTGTTCGGCAGGTTGTCGTCCAAGTTGCCCATCTCGCCGCAGTCCGAACAGCGCCACATCAGTTCCGCTTCACCGAAATCGTGGCCAGCGCGTGCGTGACCGATGGAGAGTGCTTCGTAGCCCTCTCGCATCGTGACGTAGAACCCGTCCTCGTCGAACCCACGGATGGTACCGAGTTTGTTTCCGTCCTCGTCGTGAACCGGCTGTCCGAGTTCGACTTCTTCCACGTCGATATCCTCGTCCGGCGTCTCTCCTGAATCACTCACCATGGTTGACTCTTCTCCGTTCTTCGCCTTAAATCCGACCGCCGTCTCGGGTTTCGTCGGCGTCTCGTTCCCCTCGATATCGGGGTCGGGAAGCGATAATAAACCGTCCCTGAATGTGCAACCACGGAACTCACGCCGAAATCGGCCGAATCAACGGTCGAACCGAGAACACTCATGTCGCGCGATGTGACCGATACGATTTACGGGCAGGTGACGACGAATCACGAGACGATAACGAAGTGGGTGGAAAAACACGACGGCAGTCCGGCAACGGCCGAGACGTGCGACCACAGCGTCGGGTATCTTCGAATCAAATTCCCGGACACGGACGACGACGAGCTATCGACCATCAGTTGGCGCGAATGGTTGCGGGAGTTCGAGGCCGAAGAACTCGCCTTCGTGTATCGGGACCGGGAGGACCGAGACGGGGCGAGCGGCTTCTACGAGTTGGTGGACCGGACGACCGCGGCGGAACACGCATAATCTACCGTCCCCGACGGGCTTTTGACCACCCGACCGAAATTCCACGGCATGCAAGCAGTTACCCTCGGACCGGCGGGCACGTACTCACACCGGGCCGCGAGCGCGGTCGCGGAGGACGTCGAGTTTCTGGAGTCCGTCACCGGCATCGTCGAGGCGGTCGCCGACGGCGACTATCCCCGCGGCGTCGTCCCCATCGAGAACAGCATCGAGGGAAGCGTTACGGGAACGCTGGACGCCCTCGCCGACAACGACGTCGCGGTCGTCCGCGAACTCGTGACGCCGATTCGCCACGCCCTGATGGCACAGAGCGCGGAGTTCGATACGGTCGCCAGCCACGCGCAGGCGCTCGCCCAGTGTCGGTCCTACCTCGAAACCGAGTACCCCGACGCGAAGCGGGAGGCGGTGACGAGCACCGCCCGCGGCGTCGAACACGCCCGCGCCGACTCGTCCGTCGCCGCCATCGCTCACCCCGACAACGCCGAGGAGTTGGAGGTTCTGGCGGAAGACATCCAGGAACGAACGTCGAACGCGACCCGTTTCTTCGTCGTCGCGCCCGCAGACGAGCGCTCACGCGCGGGAGGAAAATCCTCGCTGGTCGTCTATCCCGGCGCGAACTATCCGGGTCTGTTGCTCTCGCTCCTCGAACCGTTCGCAGAGCGCGCAATCAACCTCACTCGCGTCGAGTCGCGCCCGAGCGGCGAACGACTGGGCGACTACGTGTTCCACCTCGATTTCGAGGCGGGGCTGTACGAGGAGCGCGCGGAGGAAGCCCTCGCGGAGGTCGAACCCCTCGCCGAAAACGGGTGGGTGCGTCGCCTCGGCTCGTACGATACCCAACACGTTCTCGACGGCTAACGGCCGTCTGTCGGTCGCTGTGTGTCGGTAGTGGCGCTCGCTGTGACCCTGTGGTGGCGCTCGCTGTGGTCGCTGATGTCGGTCGGCGTGAATTTTTAAGCCGTCGCGCGTCGAACGTCCGACGAGGCGATACAATGGCCGGACGAAGAAATCCTTTCGACGAAATCGAAGAGTTGTTCGAACGAATGGGCCGCCAGTTCGAGACCATGGGTGACCAGTTCGGTTCCAAGGGAATGGGCTGGCAACCCGGCGGCATGTCCCTCGACGTGGCGGACCACGACGAGAAGTTCGTCGTAACCGCCGACCTGCCGGGCTTCGAGAAGGACGACATCGACATCTCGCTTCGGGGCGACCGCCTCCGAATCGCGGCCGAGAGCGGGGCCGAAACCGAGGAGGGCGACGAGGATTACCTCCGACGCGAGCGACGCCAGCAGTCGGTGAGTCGAACGCTGACGCTCCCCGAAGCGGTGGACGAATCGAGCGTCTCGGCGGAGTATCAAAATGGCGTGCTGACCGTGACGCTTCCGAAGGCGAGCGGCGGCGACGAGTCCCACGACATCGAAGTCCACTGATTCCGGGACCACAAACGGCTTGTCAATTCGGCCGCAATCGCCGTGTATGACGCTCGATGCAGGCGACGACGCACCCGAGATAACCGCGAAGAACCAGCACGGCGAGACGGTTTCCCCGTCCTTCGAGGAACCGACGGTCGTGTACTTCTATCCGCGCGACGACACGCCGGGATGCACCGTCGAGGCGAAGCAGTTCAACACGGAACTGGAGACCTACCACGACGCGGGCGTGACCGTGTACGGCGTCTCCACCGACGACGTGGAGAGCCACGAGGCGTTCGCCGAGAAGTTCGACCTCGATTTCGACCTGCTGGCCGACCCCGATGGCGACATCGCGGACGCATTCGGCGTCGAAGTCGAGAATGGCTTCACCCCGCGAACGACGTTCGTGGTCGCGGACGGCGAAGTGCAGGCGTTCTACCCCGGCGTGGACCCCGACGGGCACGCTCGGGACGTCCTGCAGGAGATGCTCGACGACGAACTCGTCGCCTTGGAATAAGCGCCGCTGATTTTCCCCGACCGACTCAGATATCTCGAACGATTTCTCGAACCGTCTCGTCCGCGACGGCCCGCCACCTGTCGGGCCACTCGCCACCTCGCTTCGGCGGTTCGAGTCCGAACGTCACGGGGGAAAACGAGACGTGCTCGAACGAATCGGCCGTGACGGTCCCGACGAACTCCGCGATTTCGCGCTTCGAGGAGACGCCGCCCGACGACAGGTCGTAGTACCCCGTGAACACCTGTACGACCGAAATTCGGTCGTATCCGTCCAATTCACCCGAATCGACGTAGTAGAACAGTTTCGCCGTGTTGTTCACGGGGTCGGCCCTGCGCCACTCCAGTTCGACGGCGACGAAGCGGTCGTCGGTTCGCCCGACGACATCGACGGGTGTTCGCCGGATGCGATGTTCGGTCTCCCAGTCGAACCGCGGCAGTCGCTCGGCGAGGGTATCGCGGACGTAATCGCGTACGGTCTCGGCGAACTCGCCCACGAGCTGGCCGACGGAGCGGGTCCCTAAAAACGTTACAGTCGAGAGACGGGTCGCTCAGTCGATGTGTATCGCGGGGCGACCCGGACGGGCCTTCGACGCCACGTCGCCGTCGGCCTCCTCGGCCGTCAGCAGACGAACGTCGGCGCCGAACTCGCGCTGGAACAGCCAGTTCGCCCGTCGAAGCGCGACCTGCTCTCGCTCCGGCGAGAGCGTTTCCGGGAGCGACTGTCGCTCCTGTTGGAGTTCCTGTCCGTACTTCGCGGCGGCGTCGCCCTGCTTTCGTATCTCGTCTTCCTGCATTATTTCGCCGATGACGTTGTTGGCATCGGACTCGCGGGCCAAATCGAGCGCCAGGAACTGCCACGGCGCGGCGACGACGATATCGATGCGTTCGGGGTCGTCGATGTCCGCGACGCTGATGATGTGCCGGACGTCCTCTTGCGTGTTCTCGACCAACTGTCGGGCGAGTTCGAGTTCGGTGGGGTCCGACTCCGGTTCGGGCCACTCAGCCTCGACGACGAAGCCCTCGCCGCCGAGGTCGCTCCACAGTTCCTCGCAGATGTGCGGGGTGACGGGTGCCAGCAGTTTGACGACGGTTCGCAGGCCGCGTTCGAGCGTCGGGCCGTGCGGCGACGTCTCCTCGCGGTAGCGTGCGAGCAGCGAAGTCAGTTCCTGCGTCTCGCGGAGCGCGCCGTTGAACGTCAGCGATTCGAACTCGTCGTTTGCGATGGCGACGGTGGCGTCGATTTCGCGCTCGACGTATTCGGCGATTTCGTCGCGGTCGCCGTCGAACGTCGAGTCGGCGAACGATTCGACCGCCCCGGCGAGGCGCTGGAGGAACTCGTAACTCGACTTGACGCCCTCTTCGGTCCAGTCGAAATCCTTCTCCGGTTGTGCGGCCTGCATCGTGAACAGGCGCGCCGTGTCCGCACCGTACTCCTCGACGATGCGCTGCGGCGAGACGACGTTGCCCTTGCTCTTCGACATCTTGTCGCCGTCGAGCAGGACCATCCCTGCGTGACGAGATTCGTGAACGGTTCGCGGTGGTCGAGCATGTCCATGTCCGAGATGACCTTCGTCACGAACCGCGAGTACAGCAGGTGCATGACGGCGTGTTCGATGCCGCCGACGTACCGGTCCACGGGCATCCAGTCGTCCGCCTGTTCGGTGTCGAACGGGGCGTCGTCGAGGTGCGGCGAGACGTACCGCAGGAAGTACCACGACGAGTCCATGAACGTGTCCATCGTGTCCGTTTCGCGCCGCGCATCGGCACCGCATTCGGGACAGTTCACGTGCTTCCACTCCTCGGCTGCATCCAGCGGGTTACCGGTCGTTTGCACGAACTCCGGCAGTTCAACCGGCAGGTCCTCGTCCGGGACGCTGACGGGGCCACACTCCTCGCAGTGGATGATGGGTATCGGCGTTCCCCAGTAGCGCTGGCGCGAGATTCCCCAGTCGCGGAGGCGATACTGCACGTCGTGGGCGGCGCTCTCGATGTCGCCCTCCAACCGTTCGCGGGCTTCGTCGCTGTCGAGGCCGTCGTAGTCGTCGCTGTTGACGAGCACGCCGTCCTCCGTGTAGGCCGCCTCGCTCACGTCCGGCACGTCGTCCTCGCTCGGCGCGACGACGGGAACGATGTCCACGTCCATCGACGTTGCAAAGGCGTGGTCGCGGGAGTCGTGACCCGGGACGCCCATCAGCGCGCCCGTTCCCACGTCCGAGAGCACGAAGTCGGCGACGAACACCGGAATCTCCTCCCCCGTCGCGGGGTTCGTCGCGGTCAGGTCGGTGGGGCCCTTGCGGTTCGTCACCCTCCGGGTCGGCGATCTCCTCCACGAAGTGTGCGATATCGTCGTCTTCCGCGGCCAGTTCCTCGGCGATGGGGTGGCCGGGTGCGAGCGCGAAGAACGTGACGCCGAAGATGGTGTCGAGTCGTGTGGTGAACACCTCGACGGGGCCGTAGTCTCGCGGCTCGCCCTGCTTGCCGCTCGACGTTTCCGAGGCGGCTGCCTCGCTCACCTCGAACTCGACGGTAGACCCGTGCTGGCGACCGATCCAGTTTCGCTGCATCTGGCGGACGTTGGACGGCCAGCCGTCGAGGTCGTCCAAGTCGTCGAGGAGTTCGTCCGCGTACTCGGTTATCTTGAGGAACCACTGGTCGAGTTCGCGCTGTTCGACCGGGGTATCACAGCGCCAGCAGAGTTCCGCGTCCCCTTCGACCTGCTCGTCGGCGAGCACCGTCTCGCACGACGGACACCAGTTGATTTCGGCGGCCTCGCGCTCGACGAGTCCTTCCTCGCGGAATTGGGTGAACAGCCACTGGTTCCAGCGGTAGTAGTCGGGTTTGCAGGTCGTGATTTCGCGCTCCCAGTCGTATCCGAAGCCCATCCCTTCCATCTGCTCGCGCATCGTGTCGATACACGAGAGCGTCCAGTCGCGCGGGTTCGTGTCGCGTTCGATGGCTGCGTTCTCGGCGGGGAGACCGAACGAGTCCCAGCCCATCGGGTGGAGGACGTTTTCGCCGTCCATGCGCTTGTATCGGGCGTAGGCGTCCGTTATCGTGTAGTTACGGACGTGGCCCATGTGGAGTTGGCCGGAGGTGTAGGGGAACATCCCGAGGACGTACGTCGGGTCGGTCGCCTCGTCCGGGATGTGGAAGACGTCGGCGTCGTCCCACGCCTCCTGCCAGCGATGCTCGATTTCCGTGTGGTCGAACTGTCGTCGTGTTTGCATGCGAGAATCCGGGTTGTTCACTATTTGTTCCGTTCGGCTTCTATACGTTGTCATCTGTGAGCGCCGTTTGCCCCCCACTCCGTCCGTTCACAATTATCTGTCAGGTAGACACTTCTTTTACCGTCGCACGTCTCCGATAGGGTATGAGTGACTACGAGCCACGGGAAATCGAGTCGAAGTGGCAGTCTCGATGGGCGGAAGATGGTCGATACGAGGTTGATCCATCCCAGTCTGAGGCCACCTTCGTCACGGTCCCCTACCCGTATCCGAGCGGGGGAATGCACATCGGCCACGCGCGAACCTACACCGTCCCGGACGTGTGGGCACGCTACCGTCGTCTGCAGGGCGACAACGTACTGTTCCCCATCGCGTGGCACGTCACCGGGACGCCAATCGTCGGCGCGGTGGAGCGCCTGAAAAAGCGGGAACCCGAACAGATGTCCGTGCTGCAGGACACCTACAATGTCTCCGACGAGGACCTGTCGGAGATGGAGACGCCGATGGGGTTCGCCCGACACTTCATCGAGGACAGTTACAAGAAGAACATGCAGTCGCTGGGACTGTCCATCGACTGGCGGCGCGAATTCACGACGAACGACGAGCGCTACTCGAAGTTCATCACGTGGCAGTACGAGACGCTGAAGGAGCGCGGCCTGTTGGAGAAGGGCCTGCACCCCGTCAAATACTGCACGAACGAGCAAAACCCCGTCACGACCCACGACCTGCTGGAGGGGGAGGAAGCCGAGTTTCAGGAGTACACGCTGGTCAAATTTGATTGGCACGCGGAACGGAGTTCCGCGAACCGTTCGAGCGGAGAGCGAAGCGAACCGCGAGCAATCACGGTCCCAATGGCGACCCTGCGCCCGGAGACGGTCCACGGCGTGACGAACGCCTACATCGACCCGGACGCGGAGTACGTCGAGGCTGCTGTCGATGGAGAGCCGTGGCTCGTCTCGGAATCCGCGGCGGAGAAACTGGAACTGCAGGCCCACGACGTCGAAATCCGAGACCACTTTAGCGGCGAGCGACTCGTCGGCGAGCACGTCACGAATCCCGTCACGGGCGACGACGTGCTGGTCTTGCCCGCGAACTTCGTGGACGCGGACAACGCGACTGGCGTCGTCATGTCCGTCCCGGCGCACAGCCCCGACGACTGGGTGGCTTTGCAGGAGGCCAAGAGCGCGGCGCGACGGGCCGCGGAACAGTCGAGCGGGCAGAGCCCGCGAGACGCCGACGACGCCCGGATGGAGAAGTACGGCATCGACCCCGAGGAAGTCGCGGAAATCGAACCGAAGGCCATCATCGACGTGGAAGGCTACGGCGAGTTCCCGGCGGAGGACGCCGTAGTGGAACACGGCATCGAGGATTCATCTGACCCCACGCTGGAGGACGCCACCCAAGAGGTGTACAACCGCGAGTTCCACAGCGGGAAACTTCGTGGGATGTACGGCGACTACGCCGGGGAAATCGTGGAAGACGTGCGCGACGACCTCAAAGAGGAGTTCCAGGAACAGGGGTCGTTCGACACGATGCACGAGTTCAGCGAGGAGGTCGTCTGTCGCTGCGGCGGGGCCGTCGAAGTCGCCGAACAGGACACGTGGTTTCTGCGGTACAACGACGAGGCGTGGAAGGCGAAGGCCCACGAGGTCGTCGCCGAACTGGACGCGATTCCCGAGAACACCCGCGAGCAGTACGACCACACCATCGACTGGTTGAACGAGTGGCCCTGCATCCGCAACTACGGACTGGGCACGCGCCTGCCGTGGGACGACGAGTTCGTCATCGAACCCCTGTCGGACTCGACCATCTACATGTCCTACTACACCATCGCCCACCGGATTTCGGACGTTCCGGTGGAGGAACTGGACAAGGAGTTCTTCGACACGTTGTTTTATGGAAGCGAGGCGCAACGCGCCTCGGAAAGCGCGCGCGGTGATGAACCGCGAGCGAGTGAAGCAGTGGACGACCCCAACGAAACCGCCCTCGCCCTGCGCGAGGAGTGGGATTACTGGTACCCCGTCGATTACCGCTGTTCCGCGAACGATTTGGTCAGCAACCACCTGACCTTTTTCCTGTTCCACCACGCCGAGCTGTTCGACCCGGCGAACTGGCCACAGGGAATCACGGTGATGGGCATGGGTCTGCTGGAGGGCGAGAAGATGTCCTCCTCGAAGGGCCACGTCGTTTTGCCCGAGAACGCCATCGAGAAGTACGGTGCCGACACCGTGCGATTCTTCCTGATGAACAGCGCGGAACCGTGGCAGGATTACGACTGGCGGAGCGAGCAGGTTGAGAGCACGGGGAACCAACTGCGGCGGTTCTGGAATCGCGCGAACGAGATTATCTCGGCCCCCGAGGGCGAACGCGACCTGCAACGCATCGACCGCTGGTTGCTGTCGAAACTGCAGAGAACCGTCCGCGAGGTCACCGACGCGATGGACCGGTTCGAGACGCGGACCGCCAGTCAGGCCGCCTTCTACGGCTTCGAGGAGCACCTGAAGTGGTACCGAAAGCGCACCGACACCGACCGGCCGGGCGCTCGCTGGACGCTCCGGACCGTGCTGAACGCCCGCCTGCGCCTGCTGGCTCCGTTCATCCCGTTCATGGCGACGGAACTGCACGAGCGCCTGACGGGGAACCCCATCGCGGAGGCCGAATGGCCCGACGTGGATTCGGACTTCGAGAGCACCGTCACCGAAATCGAGGAGTCGCTGGTCGAAGGATTGACCGACGACGTGCGCGACATCGTGAACGTGACCGACACCGACCCCGAGACGATTCGGGTGTACGTCGCCGCCGACTGGAAGCGACAAGTGCTCGCCGCCGTCGTCGATACCGGTTCGAATGTCGGTGCGGTGATGGGCGAGGTCATGCAGGACGAAGAGTTGCGCGAGAAGGGAGACGAGGTGAACCAACTCGTGCAGAAACTCGTCGAGGACGTGCGTGAACGTCCCGACGAACAGGTTGCGGTGCTGGCCGACCTGAACGAGGTCGAGGTGTACGAGGACGCGCGGGACTTCTTCGAACGCGAGTTCGAGGCCGACGTCGAGGTGTACCGCGAAGGTGAGGACGCGTCCGACCCCGAGGACAAGGCGCAACACGCCACCCCGCTCCGCCCGGCTATCCATCTGGAAGGCTGACGTCGTTCGTCCGTCTCCGTCCCCCCAGTCGGACGGCTACACAAGATTCATTGCGTAGCGATTTTCATCGTGAGGGTATGTCGTCCGACAGACCGTTTTTCACCGCTCCCGAGGAGGAACTCGATACGAATCAAATACTGTACGAAGCGCTCCCCCTCGCCAAACTCGTCGTGGCCGTCGGTGTGGTCGCGTTCATCCCGATACTCCTGCGAACCACCCTGTTTGAAATCCTCGGGTTGGCTTCCCTCTTCGAACTCCTATTCACGTTCCTGACACAGCTCGTCCTCGCCGTCGGGTCCGGTATCGTCCTGCTGTATATCATCGTCCGGGCCAACCAACTCGCCGACGAATAGATCACGACCCAACTACCCCACCGCCCGTCCGATTCTCCTGTCACGTCTCTATCGTCCGTGACACCCATCCAGTCGGCCCGTTCGGGTACGCGCTCCGGAACTCCTCGGGTTGGACTGTCCCGTTTTCGTCGGTCGACACCTCGACGCGACTGACGCCGACGAATCCCGGCGTTTTCCCCGCGACGGCGAACGAGGTGGCGACGGCCAGCGTCCCGCCGACGACTCCGACGAACGCGTCCCGACGGATATCCATCGTGTCGAATCTGACACCGAACGATCAAATCGGTTGTGCGAACGCTTATCATTCAGGCCGTTGCCGGTTTCCACATGAGTCAGGGGGACTCGGGGGACCACCCCGTCACGAAAGTTCTGCGAACCGTCACGCCGCCTTCCCGCGCCCACTCGGACAGCGAAATGAACACCATCGGCGTCGCGGTGTTTCTGGGCCTGCTCGTCCTGCTGGTTCCGCTCCTGCCGTTTTTGATCATCGCGTGGGTCATCTCGAAACTGACCGACGAACTCGCCGGACGGGCACCCATCGGGGAGGAGTAGCGACCGGGGACGAACGAGTCCTATACGGACCCGAACGGTGTTCTCGGACCCGTATTTTTCCACATCGCGGAATTATTTCACTCAATGCGTATATCACTCCGTACTGATATCACCCGATATGCGTCAGGACGCGCATTCGACGCGGAACTATCGAACGTCTGTCACCGAATCGCGTCACTGACGGTCGGAACGATATCTCATGACATGCGAACCAACGGACGCGGAGATGAAACGGCGACGGTTGCTGAAGACCATCGGTGCGGGAGCGCTCGCGAGCGGTCTCGCGGGGTGTAGTTCGGTTTCCACGGGGAACGAAGACGGAAACGAGACGTCGAAAGCGACCGCTTCCCCCACCTCTTCGAAAACGACCGCCAACGGGACGACTGCGGGAACCGACGCGCCGCCGTCGGACGGAAAACGGGTCGCGTTCGGCGACTGTATCGGCGTTCTCTCCGGAGAGTGTTCACCGCAGACGCTCACCGACGACATCACCGAAGACACGACGCTCGGGGGCGACTGCAATCGATACGTCGTCGAGGGAACCGTCGGCGTCACCGACGCGACGCTCACGGTGACGGCGGGAACCGAACTCGTCTTCGAACAGAACGCCGGACTCAAAATCGCCGCGGACGGGACGCTCGTCGCCGAGGGAACGTGCGAGCGTCCCGTCGTGTTCACCGGCCGGTAACGGACCCGCGGTTTCTGGCGCGGCATCTACTTCGAGGACTCCGACAACCCCAACGCGATGGCCTATTGCGTCGTCGAATACGCTGGCGGCGGGGACGAGTTCTGGCAGGCCGACGACAACGCGAACCTCGCGGTCGGCGGGAGTTCCCGACTCGCGGCCTCGAACTGCGCCGTCCGCGAGAGCGCGGCGTGGGGATTCACCTTCGGTCCCGAGGTGAACGTGGACGACTTCTCGAAGAACATCGTTACCGCGAACGCCGCGGGTGCGGGCTTCGTCCGCGACGCCTCCGCCCATCACGTCGATGGCTCCGGGACGTACACCGGGAACGACGACGACATCGTTCACGTGTGGGGCCGCGACGGACTCGGGGCCGGTTTCGACGCGACGTGGGACGCGCTCGACGCCCGCTATCGCGTGGCTAAACTCGTCGAACTGCGCAAGGACGCCCACCTCACCATCGCGCCCGGAGCGACGCTCTCGTTCGAACAGGAGGCGGGTCTCAAAGTCTCGGAGTCGTCCCAGTTGACGGCCGCGGGTATCGACCCCAACACCGAGGAATCCAAACCGATCACGTTCACGGGCGAGCAGAAGACCCGCGGATTCTGGCGCGGTCTCTACTTCGAGACGTCGGACCGCGTTCCAAGCGTGCTGGAAAACTGCGTGGTCGAGTACGGCGGCGGTGGCGACGAGTACTGGACCGCCGACGCGCACGCGAACGTCGCCGTGGGAGGCGGCGCTCGCGCTCGCGTCACTCACTCGACGCTCCGTGAGAGCGGGGGATACGGTTTCAACTTCGCCGAGGAAGTGACGATAGACTCGTTCGTGAACAACACCGTGACCCGCAACGCGACCGGGGCGGGCCACGTCCGCGACGACCGCGCGCAGTTCCTCTCCGACACCGGAACGTACACCGGCAACGACGTGGACAGGGTGTACGTCTGGCAGCGCGACGACATCGGAACGGACCTCGACGTGACGTGGGACGCCATCGACGTCCCCTACTTCGTCGATACCGGCGCGATAGAGACGTACGGCAACCTCACCATCGACCCCGGTACAACGGTCGAATTCGGGCAGGACGCCGGACTGAAACTGCTGGACGGCGGCACCCTCACGGCCGTCGGCATCGTGCCCGACACCGAGGAGTCCAAACCGATAACGTTCACGGGCGGCCAGAAGACGCGGGGCTACTGGCGCGGCATCTACTTCCAGCAGACCGACCGAACCGAGAACCAACTGCGGAACTGCGTGGTCGAGTACGGCGGCGGTGGCGACGAGTACTGGAGCGCGGACGCCAAGGCCAACGTCGCCGTTTCGAACGGCTCCCGGGCGCGAATCGACGGGTGTACCATCCGAGAAAGCGGCGCGTGGGGCTTCGACTTCTCGGACGACGTGTCCGTCGATTCGTTCACCCGCAACACCGTCACTGCGAACGCCGAGGGTGCGGGCCACGTCCGCGACGACACCGCTCACTTCCTCTCCGACACCGGGACCTACACCGGCAACGACGAAGACCGGGTGTACGTCTGGCAGCGCGACGACATCCGCGAATCGATGGCCGTGACGTGGGACGCCATCGACGTTCCCTACTTCATCGACACCGGCGCGGTGTCGGTGTACGGCGCGCTCACCATCGAACCGGGCGCGACCCTCGAATTCGGGCAGGACTCCGGCCTTCGGATGTACGACGGCGGCATCCTGTCCGCGGTCGGAACGGGAGACGAACCCATCACGTTCACGGGCGAGCAGAAGACGCGGGGTTACTGGCGCGGCATCTACTTCGACGATACGAACCGCACCGAAAACGAACTCCGCTACTGCGTGGTCGAGTACGGGGGCGGCGGAAACGAGTTCTGGAACGCGAAGGAACACGCGAACGTGGCCGTCACGAACGGCTCGCGGCTCTCGATACGACACTCCACGATTCGTAACTCCGCCGGATACGGCTACGAAGTCACCGCCGATTCGACGCTCACCGCCAGCACGAACTCCGTCGTGAGCAATGCGCTCGGCGCGAGCGTCAACACTTAAAAGCGAGTGTTCGCCGCTCGGCTCGCGTCGTTACAGTCCGAGGAGGTCGAACGGGTAGCCGTTGTCGTTCTCGTTCGCGTGCTCGTAGACGACGTGGGCGGCCGCGACGTCCTGAATCGCCAGTCCGGTGCTGTCGAAGACGGTCACGCCGTCATCCTCGGTGCGGCCGTCGAGGTCGCCGATAACGATGTCGCCGATATCGCCGTGGATGTCGTCGTCCGTGAGGGTGCCCTCGTTGTACGGGACGTTGATTTCGCCCGAGTGGGTGGTCTGGGCGTGGTCGTCGATGACCAGTTTCGCGTCCAGCAGGAGTTCGTCCGCGAGTTCGTGCTTGCCTTCCGCGTCGGCACCCATCGCGTTGATGTGGGTGTGGTCGCCGACGGCATCGGCGGAGACGATGGGCGTCTCGACGGGCGTCACGGTCGAGAGGATGTCACAGGACGCGGCTTCCGAAATCGATCCGGCACGAACGTCGAACTCGTCGTCGAAGTAGTCGATGAAGTCCGCGACCGCTTCCTCATCCAGGTCGCTGATGACGACTTCCTCGATGGGGCGAATCTTCGAGATGGCTTCCAACTGGGTGTAGGACTGGACGCCAGCGCCGACCAGTCCCATGCTCGTCGCGTCTTCGACGGCGAGGTGGTCGGTCGCCACGGCGGCGGCCGCGCCCGTGCGCTTCATCGTGAGTTCCGTCCCGTCCATGATGGCGAGCGGGAACGCCGTCTCGGGGTCGCTGTAAATCATCGTGCCCATGACCGTCGGCAGGTCGAACTCCTCGGGGTTGTCGGGGTGGACGTTGACCCACTTGATTCCGGCCGCGTCCCACCCGTCCGCGTCGAGGTAGGCGGGCATCGACCGGAAGTCGCCGTTGTACTGGGGAAGGTCGATGTACGATTTCGCGGGCATCTGTGCGTCGCCGAGCGCGTACGCCGCGAAGGCGTCCTCGATGGCCCGGATGAGTTCGGGCATCTGTGTGTTCTCGTCGACCGCATCCTGATTGAGCAGGAGTGTTTCCATAGTCGGAGGGATACGCGGTTCCCACTTAGTTCCATCTTTTACCGATTTTTGCTCCCTATCGCCGTCTCCTCTGGCGGTTTAGGGTCCATATCGGAGGAAATCGTGTGAATTCTTAATCTCGAAAATACTCGAAGGAAATTCATATTCGACGGTATGATTGCAGTAACATCCGGCAAACACGTCGTGATTCGACGTGGGTTCAAAAATCAGTTCGAGTTCAGTAGACGACTCCTCGGTTCGCTCGGGGTAGAAATCGAACGGTGGCCGATTTTCTATCTGCCTGATTACGGTTCACCGCCCCGCGACGACGAAACCGGATTCCGACCCGAATCAGCACGTCTTCTCGGCGAATTCCACGCTGTCTTCTCGTATCGTTATCGTGAGGTGATGGCAGTCCGTCGCGTGCCAGATTCGACTCCGGTTGGACATCCCATCGACGGCTATCGACAGGTCGTTCGCCTTCGGGTCGTTGGTGGAGAGTGGATTCGAACAGCCTGCGAGGGTGGCGACGGCGACCGGAGCCGATGTGGCGAGCAACGAGCGGCGGTGCACATGTAATTCAGTTATTAAATAGGAGATATAACTGTTGACCTAACCGACGGTCGTCAACGACCATCGTCCACACTATCCGCTACGCGCCGCTAATCGTTGTGAGTCCAAAAAATCGGTTCGAGTTCAATCGACGATACTTCGGGTGCGGTCGGGCTGAAATCGGCCGTTGACCGATTTCCGTCTCACGGGCTTCGCCCGTTCGACATTCGAGGTTTCTTCGAAACCTCGCTCACATAGCCTTGGCCGAGGGAACCTCAGCCGTGCAATGAAATTTCTCCTTTCGTCGAAATTTACATTGCGCCGCCCATACCGCCCATGCCGCCCATGCCACCCATGCCGCCAGGTGCGCCGCCTTCGTCGCCACCCTTGTCGGTGGAGAGTTCGCCGGCCGAGATGATGTCGTCTATTTTGAGGACGAGGTTCGCGGCCTCGGTGGCGCTGGAGAGCGCCTGCTCCTTGGCGTGTGCGGGTTCGACGATGCCCGCCTCGAACGTGTCTTCGACGTCGCTGCTGAAGACGTTCAGGCCAGCGCGCTTGTCGCCGTCCTCGTGGGCCGCACGGAGGTCGACGAGCGTGTCGATGGAGTCCAGTCCGGCGTTCTCGGCGAGAACGCGCGGGACGAGTTCGAGCGAGTCGGCGAACGCCTCGACGGCCAACTGCTCGCGGCCTTCCACGCTGTCGGAGTAGTCGCGGAGTCGGGAGGCGAGTTCGACTTCGATGGCACCGCCGCCGGAGACGACTCGTCCGTCGCTGACGGTCTGGGCCACGACGTCGAGCGCGTCTGTGATGCCGCGTTCGAGTTCGTCGACCACGTGGTCCGTGGAGCCGCGGAGGAGGAGCGTGACGCCGTGTGCGTTGTCGCCGCCGCTGACGTAGAACAGTTCGTCGCTCTCGTCGCGGGTGACGCTTCCTTCCGCCACGTCGTCCTCACTCGCACTGTCGAGGTCCGAGACGATGGTCGTGTTGAGAATCTCGCGGAGGAACTTGATGTCGCTCTTCTTCGTGCGACGGACGGCGAGGATGCCCTCCTTGGCGAGGTAGTGCTGTGCGAGGTCGTCGATGCCCTTCTGGCAGAAGACGACGTTCGCGCCGGTGTCCTTGATCTGCTCGACCTTCTCCTTCAGCTGGGCTTCCTCGCGGTCGAGGAAGTTCTTGAGCTGGTCGGGGTCGTTGATGGAGATTTCGGTGTCGACGTCGGTCTCCTCGACTTCGACGGCTTCGTTGAGGAGGAGAACCTTCGCGTCCTCGACCGAGGTCGGCATATTGTCGTGAACGGGGTCCTTGTCGATGACGCCGCCTTCGAGCAGTTCGGACTCGCCCGCGGAGCGGCCGGTCTGCGTCTCGATGTTGACGTATTCGAGGTCGACGGTGCCCTCGACGGTGACCGCCTGTACGGCGTCCACGATGATCTGGCTCAGGACTTCCTTGTTGAGTTCGGCCCCTTTGCCGGTCATGCTGGTTTCGGCGACTTTGCGGAGGAGTTCCTCGTCGTCGGTGTCCACTTCGTCGGCGATGTTGTCGACTTCCTCGCGGGCCTTCTCGCTCGCCAGGTGGAACCCTTTGATGACCGCCGTCGGGTGGATGTCCTGTTCGAGGAGGTCCTGTGCGTTCTTGAGGAGTTCGCCCGTGACCGCGACGGCCGTCGTCGTGCCGTCACCCGCTTCGTCCTCTTGGGTTTCGGCGACTTCGATGATCATCTCGGCCGTCGGATTGTCGATGTCCATCTCCTTGAGGATGGTCACGCCGTCGTTCGTGATGGTGACGTCGCCCATCGAATCGACGAGCATCTTGTCCATCCCTTTCGGGCCGAGTGTGGAGCGTACCGCGTCCGCAACCGCTCGCGCCGCGGTGATGTTGTGTTCCTGCGCGTCCTTGTCCTTGACTCGCTGGGAATCTTCGGACATTACGATCATCGGCTGACCTTGCATGCGCTGACTCATAGTACAAGAGCGACTATGTTTGTGCTTCTATATAAATCTTTATCCAGCCGTTCGTTAGGATACTGTATTCGATTTTCTCTCAACGTGGGAAATCGCTGTAAGGCGGCCGGGGACACCGAAAATCATGTCGGTAGTTAACACGACTCTTTTTCCTCGACGCTCGTCTCAAACATCTATTTATATACTCTGATGCTCGGTGGCTTTTCGCTCGAACGTTGCCACTTTTCTTCCTCCTTTCCTCGCTCGACGCATCCGCTGGTGAGTGCTTCGTTCCGTTTCTCATCCTCTCCCGTTTCCCTCGTCGTGGCTCGTCGCGGATTACTCGTCTTTCGGCACTTCCGTGTGGCCGAGCCTGAGGTTTCGATAGTAGTACATGTGTGTCGCCCCGGAGACGGTCACCAGTGCAGCGAGTCCGACCGCCCACCCGATGTCCGGGACGAGGCCGAGCGGTCCGGCGTCGAACCACGCTCCGGTCAGCAGTGCAAGACTGATACAGCCCAACACGAAATAGTACTCGGACCACGGGAGGTTGTTGTCAGGGATTATTTCGAGATACGTGTTCAGCGGTTCCGCCTGTTCCGTCAGCGTGACGTCGCCGTGTGCCGCATCGTAATCGATGAATCCCGTTTCGTCGAGTTTCGGAAGATGCGCTTGTTGCAGCGTGTTGTACACCCGCTTGCGTTGTTGTGAGGTCACTTCCTCGACGGTGACGTCGTTTTCCCACGCCGCGATTTGCGTCGCGAGCTCGCCGATTTCGACCGGTCCTTCGTTCCGTCGTAAGTAGTGAATCGCGTATCGTCGGCGTCGATTACTAAGTATCTGAAATATAATGTCTCTGGACAGCGGCGTCTTCTCCATCCCGTCGGCTCGTTTACTCATTAGATGTCGACCTGTCGACCGCGAATGTTTGTTTTCGAGAGGTGTCTCAAGCTATTTAATATTTTGCCCGGATTCAGCAGAAGTTCTCCGTTGCGTATACACGTCCGCTCTCGGTGTAGGTGATGCCGATTCCCTCTCGCTCCCAGTGTTTCGAAAGGATGTTTTTTCTGTGTTCGGGCGAATGCATCCACTGCGTCACGAGTCCGCGAGCCAACGCTCTCGCGGTTCGATACCGAACGACGTCTCCGGTATCGGTTCGTACTCGTAAATCGAAGTACGTGTACGCGATGTTTTCCCCCGCACCGCGAAGACAGTGGTAATCCTCTCGGCGATAGCGGTCGCCGGGGTCGACACCCGTCGGTGAGACGTGTTCGAAATACCCTTTCCGTCCCATATCGGCGCTGTGATTTCGCGCGATGTCGCGCAACGCGGCGTCGAATTCGAGCGGGTCGAGTCCGTGTTTCGTCCGCTCCTCGTTCACCGCGACGTGAACGTAGAACTCGACCCAGCGACGGAACCGCGTCGTGTTCGGGTTCGTGAGCCGTTCCGGTCGGTCGTGTGGCACGTCGATGACTCGTGCGCCTTGTGCGGAATCCAGCGTCCGTTCGCCGGGAACGTGATAGCCCGCGAAGTACGACCCGAAAAACAGCACTGTCAGGAGGACGAGGGCGACGGGAACGAGCGAGCGCATTCGTCTGCCTTTCGACCCCGGCGAAGATGAATGTCCGGGGGGCTCGAGTCGAACGCGCGGATGGCAGTGACCCTTGAATTAGTCGTAGTTGACCCGCGGGTCCACGAGCACGTAGGCCACGTCCTGTACGAAGTTACCGACCAGTCCGATGAGGATGGGTATCATCGTCGTCGCCAGAATCAGGCCCGCATCGCGGCTCTTGATGGCTTGGAACGCGAGCGACCCGAATCCGGGGATGCCGAACACCATCTCCACGACGAGGAGCGTGATGAACAGCATGGTGAGCGTCTCGGTGAAAAACAGCGAGACGAGCGGTAGCGCGGCGTTCCGGAGCACGTGCCGCGCCACGTCCCGCGCGGTTGCGCCGTTCGCCCGGAGCGTCTTCACGAACTCGGCGGGAACGTATTCGAGCGACGTGGACCGCGCGTACCGAATCTGCACGGTAAGCAGGTTTATCGTGACGACGAATATCGGGAGCAGCATGAACGGGAGGTTCTGGGGCGTCCAGAGTCCGTATCGACCGTCGAAGTACGACGCCTGAATGCTCACCCGTTCGAGGACGATAAGCGACGACCAACTCGCCAGCCAAAAGCCCGGCATCCCCAATCCGGGGTACGTGACTGCGGTGACGAGGCGGTCCACGTAGCCGTGCTGATGCACCGCCGAGTACAGCCCGATGTACGTTCCGAGGATGGTGGACAACACGACGGCGGGAATCAGATAGACGAGCGTGAGCGGAACCGCGTCGGCTAATAGCTTCGTTACCGGCGTGCCCCCGATGTTCGTCCCCCAGTCGAACGTCGTGTACGCGACGATCCACTTCACGTATCGGTCGAGTATCGGTTGGTCGTAGTTCCGCGCCGCACCGTAGGCGTGTTCGGCCTTCTCCACCGACCCACCACCCATCCCCGCTAAGAGTCCCGCGGTTCTCTGGTTGGGGTCGGGCGCGTACGCGTACACGAGAAAGATGGACGAGAGGAGGAGATACGCCGCGAATATCGTCCAGAGCGCCCGTTTGGCGATGTATCGACGCACGCTACGGCTCTCCGCCCACTCGCAATTCTTCGTCCTCGCTCGGCGCTATCGGTGCCGTTCCGCGTCGAGTCGGCGATGAACTCGTCCCCATGCTATTGATGCCCACAATTCGTCCCTTCCGAATAAATGTTTCCTGTGTTACAAACCCCACGTCGGCGTCGTCACCGGACATCCCGGCGGACGGCCCGCCTACCGATGACTATATTTTTTATACCCCTGTTGCATTGTTAGCGTTAGTCTGTCATTGAATTGTCTCGTCTGCGGGTGAGACTCCCGCCGTCACGAGACACGAGAGAAGGATTCGACCGCCCATGGCTACACGAAACGACACGTTCGATACGATAGAATGGAGCGAGTACACGACCGATTCGCGGTCGATAGCACGACGAACGGTGGCGTTTTCGCTCGTCGCGCTCGCGGTAGCTCTCGGGTTTTTCTACGACCTCTTTTTCCTTCCCGACACCGACCCCCTCGTTTTCGAGTGGAACCCGACCCCGCTGGATTGGATATTTACTCTTTCGCTCGCCATCTTCTTCTGTTACGTCCTCGTTCCGCTCGCCCAAAATCGAGAACTCACTCGCCGTCGCTGGGAGCAACTCAAAACGAATCCGGTTGCCGTCGCCAGTCTCGGCTATCTCGTCTTCTTCTTCGTTACCGGACTCGTCGCGCCGATGTTCCTCTCTCCCCTTCGGGACGCCATCGTGGCCGCGGACGGGTTCCGATACGATATCACGCCGTACCAGCCCCCGTTCGGGTTCACCGTCCCGTTCTACGGCATCGGTATCACGCGCTGTGTCGGCCAGTTAGCGAACAACGCGTGTCACGGAAGTCTCATTCACCCCCTCGGAACGACCGGCAGCGGGGAAGACCTGCTGATAGAAATCCTCCAAGGCATGCGCGTCGCGCTCGAAGTGACCCTCATCAGCGCGACGCTCATCGCGCCGCTTGCGACCGCCGTCGGAACCATCGCGGCCTACTTCGGCGGCAGGGTGGACGAAGTGCTGATGCGCTACGTGGACCTTCAACAGGCCATTCCGCCGCTGTTCGTCTTTCTCCTCCTCCAAGCCCTCTACGGCGGGAGCATCCTGCTCATGATCGCCGTGTTCGGGTTGCTCAGTTGGGGAAGCACCGCTCGACTCGTTCGGAGCGAGGCGCTCCAGAAGACCGAACTCGGATTCGTCCGCGCCGCGAAAGGTGCGGGAAGCGGCCATCTCCGGATCATCCGCGACCACCTCCTTCCAAACGTGTCGAGCACCGTTCTCGTCTCCGTGACGCTCCAGATTCCGACCCTCGTCCTCATCGAGGCAATGCTCGGCTACTTCAAACTCCACGGCGACGGGCAGAACTCGTGGGGGTATCTCATCTACGCCGCGTTCCACAACGACTTCCACCCGACGTTCCTCTGGTGGGCGGAAGTGATTCCGGTGGTCTTCATCGTCCTCACCGTCGCCTCGTTCAGCTTTTTGGGCGACGCGCTCCGCGAGATTCTCGACCCCAGAACGAGGGAGGGACTGTGACCGACCCGTTGCTTTCCGTGTCGGGACTCCGGACGACGTTCGAAACCGGCCGCGGGACCGTCAAGGCGGTCGATGGCGTTTCGTTCGACGTGAACCGCGGGGAGACGGTCTGTCTCGTCGGTGAAAGCGGCTCCGGGAAGACCGTCGCCTGCGAGTCGATAACGCGGCTGATTCCGACGCCGCCCGGCGAAATCACGGACGGTCGAATCGTCTTCGACGGCGAGGACGTCCTCGACTGCTCGTCGAGCGAACTCCGCGAGATTCGAGGCAACCGCATCGCGTACGTCTTTCAAAACCCACAGAACGCGCTCGACCCGGTGTACAGCGTCGGACGTCAAGTCGCCGAGTCGGTTCGCTATCATCGGGACGTGAGCAAGAGCGCGGCCCGTCGCCGCGCTGTCGAACTCCTCGACCGCGTCGGCATTCCGAAGGCCGAGGTTCGAGCGGACGACTATCCCCACGAATTCTCGGGCGGGATGCGCCAACGGGTCGTCATCGCCATGGCGCTGGCGGGCGAACCCGACCTGCTCATCGCGGACGAGCCGACGACGGCGCTCGACGTGACCATCGAAGCCCAGATTCTGGAGTTGCTCGCGGACTTGCAGGCCGAACGCGACATGGCGATTCTGTTCGTCACCCACGACCTCGGCGTCGTCGCCCAAATCGCCGACCGCGTGGTCGTGCTGTACGCCGGGAAGGTGATGGAACGAGGGAGCGTTCACGACATCTTCGACCATCCCGCCCATCCGTACACGCAAGCGTTGCTCGCGTGTCTCCCCGGTCGCGGCGGGAGTTTACAACCCATCGGCGGGTCGATGGCGGACCCGGTATCGCCGCCGTCGGGGTGCCGGTTCCATCCGCGGTGTCCGCACGCGACCGACGATTGCGAGCGGAGCGGACAACCGCCGTTGCAGGGCGTGACGGATTCACAACACGCGTCGTGTATCTTCTACCGCGAGGGCCGCGATTCGTCGGTCGTCCTCGGCGATGACCCCGAACCGATACAGGAGGAACAGCGATGAAATCGAATGAAGCGAACGACCCGACTGGAACGGACACGACGGCCGAACAGACTGGAACGGACGCGACGGCCGAACAGACTGAAACGGCCGCAACGGACGACCCGACCGAGGAGCACGATTCCGCGCTTCTCTCGGTCCGCGACCTGAAAAAGCAGTATCCGGTCACGGAGGGAATCACCCGAAAGGAGACGGGTCGCATCCGCGCGGTGGACGGCATCTCCTTCGACGTGTTCCCCGGCGAGACGGTCGGACTTATCGGCGAGTCGGGGAGCGGGAAATCGACTGCCGCGACGACGTTGTTGTCGCTCGAAGCGCCGACCGACGGAACGGTCGTGTTCGACGGTGACGACATCGGTACGTTCGACCGCGCCGAAACCAAGGCGTTCCGTCGTCGCGCCCAGATGGTGTTTCAGGACCCGACGACGACGTTCGACCCGCGGATGAAAATCGGCGAGTCGGTCGCAGAACCCCTCTCGATTCACGGCATGACCGACGCCGACCAGCGCCGGACGATAACCGAGGACTTACTCGGTCGCGTCGGCCTATCGGCGGAGGAGTTCGACCGCTACCCACACGAACTCTCCGGTGGGCAGAAACAGCGTGCGGCGTTGGCACGGGCGTTGATTCTGAACCCCGACTTGCTCGTCTTGGACGAACCCGTCTCGGCGCTGGACGTGTCGGTGCAGGCCGAGATTCTGTCCCTGCTTTCGGATTTGCAGTCGAAGTTCGACCTCTCGTTACTTCTCATCAGCCACGACATGGGCGTCGTCCGGGAAATCTGTGACCGCGTGGCGGTGATGTATCTCGGCGAAATCGTCGAACGCGGTTCGACCGAAGACCTGTTCCGCGACCCGCAACACCCCTACACGCGAGCCCTCGTCTCGGCGATTCCGACGCCGGACCCGGATGCGGCAACCCACCGAGTTACCCTCCGCGGCGACGTTCCCGACGCCGCCTCGCCGCCGTCCGGGTGTCGGTTCCACCCCCGATGTCCGTCGGTCATCCCCCCGAGCGGTACGACTTCGAGCAGGACGAGTGGCGGTCCGTCATGGACCTCCGCGTCGCGGTCGCGGACGACGACGTGAACCTCGACGCACTTCGAAACCTTGCAGTCGCACGTGGTGCCGCCGAGAACGAAGGAGCAGTAACCGATACCCACCTCCGCTCCGCGCTCCGCGAGGAGTACGACATTCCCGACGAGTTGACCGACGCTGACGCCGAATCGGTGCTGTCGGCCGTCCTCTCGGACGTCGTTTCGGGGACCATCGAAGATGCGGACGAACGACTTCGGGTGGAGTTCTCGACGATTTGCGAACGGAAGGCTCTCGAGGAACGGGCGACCGGTGCCGGACATCCGGCGGCGTGCCACCTCCACGATTCGGTGGCGGAACCGGACGAGGAGTGGGAATGGGCGTCGGTGGACTGATACCGAACGCCGAAACTGGGAATTGAACTCCTCCAGGCATTTCTGTTCGCTCGGTTCGATCACGGCGTCGCCGTTCGCATCGAGGCTCTCCGCGCCTCGCACTCTTTCCCGGGCATGCGACTCGTCTGCTCAAATCCATCGGCGATTTCTCGCTCAGATAGCCGTAAGCACACGCTACGCGGTGCTTACGGACTTGCTTCGCGGAGAAATACGCCGGGACTGGGATTTGAACCCAGAATCCCATAAGGGAACACGCTTTCCAGGCGTGCGCTTTGCCATTCGGCCATCCCGGCCTATCAATTCGTTACCCGGTGTAGCTTTTAAACCCTTCTCTTCTAGTTGAGTACCCCGTCGCCGACGTAACTGAGGACCGGCGCGCCGACCGCGACGACGAGCGTCGCCCCTGCCTTGACCGCTATCGAATATCGATAACCGGTGAGCAACTCGTAGCCTTGCAGGAGGACGAGAAACGAGAGGACGCCGATTGCGCCCCACAGCAGACTCGTCTTGACGCGGGGATTCACGGTTACTCGGTGCTGGCGATGGCCTCGATTTCGACACCGACGCCCTTGGGCAGGTTGGCGACCTCCACCGCGCTCCGCGCCGGTGGGTTGTCCTGGAAGTACTCCTGATACGACTCGTTCATCTCGTCGAAGTCCTCGATGTCGTCCATGAACACCGTCACCTTCAGCACGTCCTGCATGGTCAGGCCTTCCTCTTCGAGGATGCCCTTGACGTTCTCCAGACTCTGGCGGGTCTGCACCGCGATTTCCTCGTCGTCGAGGAGTTCGCCGTCGGGTGTCATCGGAATCTGTCCCGCAGTAAAGAGGATGTCACCGTTCGTCGTCGCTTGACTGTACGCACCGACCGCCTCGGGGGCGTCCTGCGTGCTGATAGTTCGCTTCATGTCGGTGTCTTCGGTCGCTAGAACTTAAACCTACGTCAAAAGGATGCGAAAAATCGAACGACCTGCAAGTCAGACGAGGACTTCCACGTCGAATCCGTTTTCGCGGAGCGAATCGAGGAGCGCCTCGACGTGCTCCGTCCCGCGGGTTTCGAGGTCGAGTTCGACCTCCGTCGCGTTCATGCCGATGTCGCGCGAGGTGCGGTCGTGCTGGATGGCGTAGATGTTGGCCTGCGCGTCGGCGATGACGTCGAGGAGCGTTCGGAGCGACCCCGGTCGGTCCTTGAGGACGGTTTTGAGTTTCACGTAGCGGCCGGTTTCGACCAGTCCGCGCATGATGACCGTCGTGAGGAGGTTCATGTCGATGTTGCCGCCGCTGAGGACGGGAACGACGACTTCCCCGTCCTCGTAGTCGAACGCGCCTTCGAGGATTGCGGCGAGCGACGTCGCACCCGCTCCCTCCACGAGCGTCTTGCCCCGTTCGAGCAGGTAGGCGAGCGCCACCGCGATTTCCGAATCCGAGACGGTGACCACCTCGTCCACGCGTGCGTCGATGACGTCGAAGGTCTGCTGGCCGACGCTCCGGGTGGCGATGCCGTCCGCGATGGTGTCCACGCTGTCGAGGGTCTGGACCGACCCCTTCTGGAGCGAGTCGGCGACGCTGGACGCGCCCTCCGCCTGTACGCCGACGACGCGAACGTCCGGGTTTCGACCCTTGACGGCGGTTGCGATGCCGCTGATGAGGCCGCCGCCGCCGATGGGAACGACGACGGTTTCCACCTCGGGAAGGTCGTCCATGATCTCCAGTCCGATGGTTCCCTGTCCGGCCATCACCTTCTCGTCGTCGAAGGCGTGGACGTAGGTTCGACCCTCAATCTCCTCGATTTCGTGGGCGTGCTCGGCGGCCTCGTCGTAGTCCTCGCCGTGGAGCACCGCCTCCGCGCCGTAGTTCTCCGTCGCGCGGACCTTCGAAATCGGCGCGTGTTTCGGCATGACGATTTTGGAATCGACCCCGCTCCGCGTAGCCGCCAGCGCGACGCCCTGTGCGTGGTTGCCCGCGCTGGCCGTGACGACGCCCGCGTCCTTTTCTTCCTCCGAGAGCGTCATGATGCGGTTGGTCGCGCCGCGAATCTTGAACGACCCCGTTCGCTGGAAGGTCTCCAGTTTCATGTGGACCTCCGCCCCGGTCATTCGAGTAAACGTGTGAGAATAGTCGAGCGGTGTGTGGCGGGACGTCTCGGCCACCCGGTCCCGCGCCGCCAGCACGTCTTCGAGCTCTAGCATGGTTGTCGGTAGTTTTTGCGGCGCTTTATCGTTTGGGAACCGAATCCGCGGATTTGTGTCCGTTTCAGCGCCGCTATCCCGATTTCGAGTGAGGGTTTGTAGAACCGAACGTCGTGGGTTCCCTGCTCTCTCGACCGACGTGCCAGACACTGGTTGCGCTGTCTAACAGGAGACCGATTTCGTTTCCCGGTTGGGTCCTCCGTCGAACACGAGCGTCTCGTCGAGTTGGTAGTGACCGCCGTCGGTCCCCAGTTCACTCCAATGGCGAATTCGAATCCGAGTCGGAGTATCCCCTTTCATCCGTACCGTCGCATCGTACCCGACGAGGGCCTCCTCCATCGTGCATCCCCGTGCTCCTTGCTTCTGTTCGTCAGCAACGATGAGGACGAGGGTATCGGACTCCTCGTCCATTCCGACCGTCTCTAACACGGTCTCCATACAACTCCGACCCCCGCTCTCGATTTGCCCGGAAACCTCGATTCGGCCGTTCGCGGGGATGCGTGTTACGGTGATAGCGTCCTTCCAGCATTCGAACAGCGGTTCTGTGTGGGTGTTCGCCTCGAATTCGGTACCTTCGATTCGGTCGGTTCGAAGCGACCTCCCGCCGTCGAATTCGGCGAGAACCCCGCCGCACCCCGAGAGGAGACACATCGACCCGACGACTGTCGTGCAAACAGTCCGTCGTTTCATACGGACTGTTGCACCGCTCGTGACAACTATTTTGTCATGACCCAAAGAATCATTTGAGAGATACCGGTTCGAAACTTCGGCGGTCGTATCCGACCTGCTACGTCCACCGAACTCATCGAACCGGTACAGAAACGCCTTTCTGTTCCCCACTCCCCCTACGAAACGATGCAGGTCTCCGAGGCGGTTCCACAGTTCGCGGAGGCGTTCGCCTTCGAGGAGTTCAACCGGATGCAACGCGAGATGCTTCCCGCACTGCTCGAAAGCGACGAGAACGTCGTCGCCAGCGCGCCGACGGCGAGCGGAAAGACGGCGCTCGCGGAACTCGCCATCTGCAAGGCGCTGCGCGACGACGGAACCGCGCTGTTCATCGCCCCGCTCCGGGCGCTGACGAACGAGAAGGAAAGCGACTGGGAGCGGTTCGAGGACCTCGGCTACTCCGTCTACGTCGTCACGGGCGAGCGCGATTTGAATCCCCGGCGCGCCGAGCGCGCCGACATCCTCGTGATGACGCCAGAGAAGACCGACTCGGCGACCAGAAAACACGATTCGGCCCGCTATTCGTTCATCACCGACATCGACTGCTGTGTCATCGACGAGGTGCACTTGCTCGATTCGGAAAAGCGCGGTGCCGTCCTCGAAGTCACCATCTCGCGCCTCCGCCGCCTCTGTGACCCCCGCGTCGTCGCGCTGTCCGCGACGATGCCGAACGTGGACGACGTGGCCGATTGGCTCGACGCGCCGCCGGAGGCCACCTTCGAGTTCGGGGACGACTACCGCCCCGTCGATTTGCACGCGGACGTGAAGACGTACACCCACGGGGACAACTCCTTCGCGGACAAGTACCGGCGACTCTACCGCGCCCTCGACCTCGCGGAGCCGCACATCCGCGAGGACGGGCAGGCGCTCGTCTTCGTCGCCTCCCGACAGGACACCGTACAGGCCGCGAAGAAGGCCCGCGACGAAATCGCCGAGCGCGACATCCCCATCGGCGCTCGCGGCGACTACGATTTCCACACCGAAACGCAAGAGTTGCGCAACGATACCCTCCGGAACTCCGTGCTCGACGGGGTGGCCTTCCATCACGCCGGACTGGCGAAGAACGACCGCGATAGGGTCGAGGAGTGGTTCAAGCAGGGGAAGATTCAGCTCCTCTTTTCTACCTCGACGCTCGCGTGGGGCGTCAACCTCCCCGCCCGATGCGTCGTCTTGCGCGACACCAAACTGCACGACCCGCTCGAAGGCGAAGTGGACATGAGTCCGCTCGACGTGCTCCAGATGCTCGGCCGGGCGGGTCGTCCCGGCTACGACGACGTGGGCTACGGGTGGGTCGTCTGTGACTTCAAAGATGCGGACAAATACCGGAAGCTCCTGCGCGACGGGAAGGAGATAGAATCCAGACTGGCGGAGGACTTGGACTCGCACCTCAACGCCGAAATCGCCATGGGGACCATATCGGACTTGGACGACGTGATGTCGTGGCTCAGGACGACGTTCTACTACGTCCGCGCCCAGAGCAAACCCGACGAGTACGATTTCGAGAACCACCGCGAACGCGTCAGAAACACCCTTCAGCGCCTCGTCTCGCGCGGCTTCGTCGAGCGAGGTGACGACCTCAAAATCGAGGGGACGGCGCTCGCCGTGCTCGCCTCGAAGTTCTACCTCGACCTCGATACGGCGGAACGGTTCCGCCGTCTCGCGGAAACCGAGGAGATAGACGCGTCGAAAATCCTCGAAGCGGTCGCCGGTGCGGCAGAGTTCGACAGCGTGAGTTCCCGCCAGTCCGAGCGCGACGCCATCAACTCCGTCCTCGTCGGGCAGGATTCGGGCGACCTCGAAGCGGGCGGGCGGAAGGTGCTCGCTATCCTCCGCTCCAGCATGACGGGTTCGACGCCGGGCGACCTCAGGAGCGACGCGTGGGTCATCCAGCAGAACGCGGTCCGGTTGTTCGCGGCGCTCCGGGCGTTCCTGAAGCGCCTCGACAGGCCGTTCGCCGCGAACCTCGTCACCAGAATCGAGGCCCGGGTGGAAAACGGCGTGGGGAAGAGTGCCGTCGGCCTCACCGCAATCGACGGCGTTGGTGCGGGGCGAGCCAGCAAACTGGCGACGGAGGGCCTCGAAACCCCCGCCGACGTGTGCGAGGCGGGCGTCGATGGACTGGTCGCTGCGGGCCTCTCGGAAGGCGTCGCGGAACAGGTTGAAGCGAGCGCCCGCAAACTCCCCGACGTCGAAATCGAGTGGGGGTCGTTCCCGACCCGAATCGGCCGCGGCGAGAACGACATGCGCGAGGTCACCGTGCGAAACCACGGCGACGGCGAGCAGGCCGCGATGGACGTGACCGTCAACGGGGTCGAGATGACGACGAAATCGACCTACCTCGACGGGGAAACGACCGTACCCGTCGGCGTCTTCGGCGGTACCGACGACGAGATGGAGTTCACCGTCAGCGTGGTGTTTCCCGACCTTCCCCTTCTTCCGGTTACCGACGCTCGGTCCGTTCGGGTCGAATAACCCAAACCGGGTTTTATCGTGTTCAACTCGTCTGTTGAGCGCCGATCTATGCTGTCGTGCTTCTCGTTGACGCTTGTTTCGATAGATGTCTGTTGTTATAATTCCAATTATGATTTAATAATATTATAACTAAAATTCAACGTGAAAACTCCATGTCAACAATATGGCCAATAAGATCAAGGTTAGCATTTAAATCTAACACAAGACATTTATCGTGTCCATACGATACAAATTTACTATACTTACTGCCAGGTCATATTGTGTCCCCAGATAAAACTTCCCGTCGATCCGTGCTCGCCGCCGGTGGTCTCGTCGCCAGCATCGGTATCGTTGCTGGCACCTCCTCCTTCGAGTTCCTGTCGGACGACGGGACACCCGGTGCACTCGGATTTACGGCTGGTACGGCACCCATCGGGAGTGACCCGCTCGTGCTGGTCAACACTGACGAGATTAGAGAGAACAACGCTGCGAAGCGTGTCACCAGCACGCTGTTCGCCGCCAGTCAGTTCAATGACGTTCCTACCGCACTCACCGGAATATTTTCGACCAACTCATCATCGCAAGTCGATATGAAACGTGTCGGGAAGTTGGTGTTGGTTGGTTCGAACCTATCCGACAATAGCGGTGGGGCCATCGTTTGGGCCGACTGGAACGACGACGATGTCGTTTCTGTCCTCAAACAAACGGACGAAGCGCAGGTTCGAACTGAATCCTACGGAGACCAAACGCTGTACACGTCTGGTGCGACGAGCGCGGCGGTACTCAGCGACATCGCGTTTGCGTTCGGCACGACCAAGGTCGTTCGTACCATCGTCGATATCTGGCACGGTGATCGCGCCCCTGTCGGTGGAGAGACGCTGGACTCTTTCGAACGCACACCGCTTCGGGCGACCGTCCGATTCTCGTTCGACACTCTGGGAGTACCGTGTAACGACGTATCTTCGTCGAACGTGTACGACAACGTCACTCAGATTTACGGCTCAGTTCCATCTGACGAAAACGCGGTGCGACTGCACTTGCGCGTCAAATCGAACGACGTTCGCCGCAAGGTCGCAACAGCAGCGATGGACGACCTCGAAACAGCTAGCGTCGAGAGTGAACAGAATCAGTCTAACACCGGCGGTGCGAAGCTACCGTACGATGCTGTCGAGAATATCTCGGTCGATGACAAACATGACACTGTCACGCTCACATACCGTCCAGACAACAAAGACGACGAGTACGTGCGTGCACTCGTTGAGACGCTCGTGTGCCTAGTCGGTCGTTCGCAGTAAGTCTATCTCTGCACTCCCGTTTTCGAACCACGTGGTTGTTTGGACCCTTCCAGTGGAATCTATTCCGTTTCTACAACCTTCGATAGCAGTTCCTCCCGCAATTCGGCGGGCGAGGAGACCACCACGTCCGCCATCGAGAGGTCGAGTTCCTTCGCGCCGTTCGGGTAGCCGACGCAGTACGTTCCGGCCCGAACCGCCGATTCGACGCCGTTTTCGGAGTCCTCGACCGCCGCACACTCGTCCGCTCTATAGTCGAGCAGTCCGGCCGCGTATTCGTAGATGGCGGGTTCCGGCTTGCCCGGCGCGTCGATGTCGTCCGCGCTGACGACCTCCTCGAACTCCAAATCGAATCGCTTGGTGACGATTTCTATCCAGTCGTGCGGGGACGACGAGACGAGGGCGACGTCCACGCCGTCCTCACGCAGGCCGTCGAGCAAATCGTGAAAGCCGTCCATCAGCGAGACGTGTTCGCCGTACAGGTCCTCGGCGATTTCGTTGTAGAGGGCGACGAACTCCTCTTTCGTCACGTCCGTTCCGTACTCCGCGTCCAGATAATCGTAGATTTCGCGGTAGTTCATCCCCGTTATCTCGTCGTCCTCGATGTCGTCGACGCCCACCTCCGGGAAGATGGTCTCCTCTTCGAGTTCCACCCAGAAGTCCTCGGAGTTCACGATGACGCCGTCCATGTCGAACAACACAGCGTTGGGTTCCTGCATTTCTGTCTTCCTCTGTTCTCCCGTTTCCCCCAAAACCCTTCGCCCGAAGATTTAAATCCGAACCCGCGACCAAACCGGCCCATGACCGACACGATTCGCGTGTTCGCCGGCGACTGTACGATTACCACGGACGGCGACGCGGAAGAACGGCGGCGCGGCGAGATGGTCGCCCTGCTCAAACCCGACGACACCCTCCTCGTCCACGACGTAGACGGCTACCAGCCCGTGGAGTGGCTCACCCGCGCCGAAACCGCTCACGCGTCGCTCGACGGGGATACCTTTACGCTCGTGGCAGCGACCGCCGACCGCCGCGTCCGCGTCGATTGTCACACCTGCCACGGAATTTCCCGCTATCCGGGGTCAGTCGTCGGGATTCCGGTCGGACCCTGTCCGCACTGCGACGGCACGCTGACGCGAGCGAAGGGGACGGTTTCCTGTCTCCGCTGTCGTCGGGCGTATCCGATTCCCCGCCACGCCAGTATCGGCGACGACACGTGCGACTGCGGTCTGCCGACCATGCACGTCGAACAGGGAGCGACGTTCGAACTCTGTATCGACCGTGACTGCGGGACGGTGTTGGACGCCGTTCGGGAGCGGTTCGACAGGAAATGGGACTGTCCCGAATGCGGAGCGGACATGCGGATTTTACGCCGCGGCGGTATTATCGCCGGATGCGACCGCTATCCCGACTGTGATACCGGTTTCGGCGTTCCGAACGGCCGAATCGTGGATTCGTGCGACTGTGGCCTTCCCGTCTTTCGAACCCGGTCCGGACGCCGATGTCTGAACACGAACTGCGAGGAGTTCCAAGAATCGCGGTCCGGAAAGTGAGTCCCCGGTCGAGTGTGACCGAGCGAAATCACGACCGACACCGGTGCTTCCCGGGCGTGGCGAGTCCTCGGCCGTGGAAAAGTCGCAGTGCCTTTGATGCCCCACGCTACAGAAGAGGTATGGATGGAACCCTACGCGACGACGAGGTACACGTCGGCGGCGACGCCCGCCAGCGGTACTACGATTCGCGTGGCTACGGTCGCCCGCTCGGTGGCAACGAGGTGGCCTTCTCGCGCGTCGAGGCCGCTCACCTGTTGCTCCGAGGTGACCTCGATTCGGTGGATGGCAACGGCTTTCGAGCGTTTCTACGGGAATCGACGGGTAACGGGTTCGCGTCTCGATTTCTCGTCTACGCCGACCTCCGGGAACGCGGGTTTTACCTCTCGCCCGACCGGGAGGGCTGGGTGTCGGACGCTCGGACCGATTCGGATTTCGTCGTCTATCCCCGCGGAAGCGGCCCGTGGGACGACGAGGTGCTGTATCGGATTCGCGTCGCAAGCGAGCGCGAGACGGTCCCCGTCTCGGAGTTGGGCGATACCGTCCTCGCAATCGTGGACGAAGAAAGCGAGATAACCTACTTCGAGACCGACCGCGTGGACGTTCGGGGAACGACTGACCACGAGGTCCCGACCGACCTGTCGGGGTCGCTCATCGCCGACCGCGTGTTGCTGTGGAATCCCCCGGACGAACTCCACGGGAAGTCGTTTTACGGCCAGCAGATGGGCGGCCGCGACGCGACCGGTATCCTGCAGTTGTCGCTCGTCGAGGCCGCACACCTCGTCGCGGAGGGGAACCTGTCGGTCGACGGTGGCTACGAGAAAATCGTTGAGCGCGGCGAGGAGGTCGAGGGCGACCGGTTCGACCGGCGGTTGCTGGTGTACCGAACCCTCCGAGAGCGGGGCGTGGTTCCGAAGACCGGCTTCAAGTTCGGAGCCGACTTTCGAACCTACGCCGACGTGGAGTCCGTGGAGAACCTCGGCCACTCCGAGTTCCTGATTCGGGTGCTTCAGGACGGCCACGAGTTTTCCCCGCGCGACCTCGCGCTGGACGTTCGATTGGCTCACGGGGTTCGAAAACGGATGGTTTTTGCACTCGTTACCGACAACGAACGAATAGACACTTGGCTGTCGGTGACACGACTTACACCATGACACGAGACGATTCATCCGAAAGGGGGACGGAACCCGTCCCTGACGGCGGCACCGCGACGGGAGAGGACGATGTTGTCCTCGACCCGTGGGGGTCGGCGACGGTCTCCGATTACCGCAAACTGTTCGAAGAGTTCGGCATCGAGGAGTTCGACGACGTGCTCCCCGACGTTCCGAACCCGCACTACCTGATGCGCCGGAGCGTCATCTTCGGCGACCGTGGTTACCGCCGCGTCACCGAAGCCATGCGGAACGACGAACCGTTCGCCGCGCTGTCCGGGTTCATGCCGACCGGAGACCCGCACATCGGGCACAAACTGGTGTTCGACGAACTCATCTGGCACCAACAGCAGGGCGGGGACACCTACGGTCTCATCGCCGACCTCGAAGCCCACAGCGCTCGCGGCCTGTCGTGGGAGGAAATCGACGAGCACGCGCGCGACTATCTCCTGTCGCTCATCGCGCTCGGATTCGACCCTGAGGAGGGGACGCTGTATCGCCAGTCAGAGAACCGCGAACTGCAGGATTTGGCGTTCGAACTCGGGTCGAAGGCGAACTTCTCGGAGTTCCAGTCCATCTACGGCTTCGACGGCGAAACCAACGTCTCGCACGTCCAGAGCGTCGTCACCCAGATGGCCGACATCCTCTACCCGCAACTTTCCGAGCCGAAACCGACCGTCATCCCCGTTGGACCCGACCAAGACCCGCACGTCAGGCTGGCGCGCGACTTGGCGGTTCGGATGCGGTACTTCGGCGTGACGAAGGCCTACGCGAGCTTCGAGGCGGACGAGGAGGAACTCTCGCACGTTGCGGCGGCGTACGAAGCGCGCAAGGAGTACGCGGACGACCCCGACATGCCGCGCTGTGAGGACGCGGCGGCGTGGCTCGCCGAAAACGGCGACCCCGACGTTCCGGCCGTCGAGACGACGATTTCGAAGCTCGAAAACGCCGGGATGGAACCGCTTCGTCCCCGCGTCCGGTTCCTCGACCGCAACGCGACCGAGGAAGCCTACGACGCCCTCATCGACGCCATCGAGGGCGAAAAGCGGGTCTTCGACGAGCACATCGACGTGTTCGACTACTCGCGCCAGGACGCGAAAGCGTTGGCCCGCGAGGTGGAGATGGACAACGGCGGCTACGGGTTCATCATGCCCTCGTCCATCTACCACCGGTTCATGACCGGTCTGACGGGCGGCAAGATGTCCTCGTCGATTCCGGCGAGCCACATCAGTCTGATGGACGACCCCGAGGACGGCTACGACAAGGTGAAGTCCGCGACGACGGGCGGGCGCGAGACAGCGGAAAAACAGCGCGAGTTGGGCGGGAAGGCCGACGAGTGTCCGGTGTACGAACTGTACGCCTACCTGCTCGCGGGGGACGACGACGAGTTCACGAAGCGGGTGTACGACGAGTGCGTCGGCGGCGAACGTCTCTGTGGCGACTGCAAGGAACAGGCCGCGCAGTTGATGCGCGAATTCTTGGAAGACCACCAGGAGAAGCGCGAGGAGGCGGAAGAACTGCTGGACGGACTCGACATCGAGTTGGAGTCCTCGCGCCGATAGCTCGAACCGGTTCGCACTTCGAAAAGCGCTTTGCTGACGGTTTTAAACGTAGTACCTAGATGAATCGCCTCCGTTTGCTGTTAGGACTCGGCGCGTTCGGCGTCGTCGGTGGTGGCCTCTCGATTTGGTACGGATTCCGAAACGAGATGTGTACCGTCGGTACCGGCGTCCAAAGCCAGTGCGGCCCGAACATCATCTTTCTGATCCCCGGCATCCTCCTCGCACTGGTCGGAATCGGACTCCTTCTGATGGCCTATCAGCGCGGTTCGTCCTCCCGGTCTCCTCCTATCGATGGTTAAAATCGGAACGCGTCAGTACCTCCTCGCCCCGGTCACTTCTCGACGACGACACACGGCGTAGCGGCGTCCACGAACGCCTCGTCCTCGGCATCGACCAGTTTCCAATAGTTCCGAGTGTCCGCCCCCGTCACTTCCCGAACGACCTCTTCGCTGATGATGTTCGCGCCGTCCAACACGAGTTCGAACGATTCGCGCTTTCTGCCCTCGAACTCCCTGTCGAACGTCTTCCTGCTCTCCTCGTTCGGGTAGTTTAGGATGAGATGGCCGCCCTCGCGGACGTGCGAATAGAGGCTCTCGATAGCCCGACGCGGTTCCTCGACGAAGTAGAGCGTGGCGACGCTGTACACCGCGTCGAACCGTCGGTCGGTGTCGAGGTCGGGCAGTGAATCGACGGCGAAGTGGAGGTTGTCGAGTTTCTCCTCGGTCGCTTTCTCCGCGTTGTCCCGAACCACCGTTTCGGAGATGTCGAACCCGAACACCTCGATGTCGGGGTGGCGCTCGGCGAGGAGGAACGGGACGACCCCGGGGCCACAGCCGACGGATGCGAACTCCTCGGGCGTTCCCTCACGCTCGAAAAGCCGCTCTACGAGGTCGGCCATCCGCTCGCCGCCGATGTAGGCACAGCGGTCGTAGTTCGCCCTGTCGTAGAACCGCTCCCAGTCCATCATGGAGTTCCCATGGCGGGGCACGGAATAAACTCCTCCGAATCGACCACACCGTTCCCGAGTCACGTGTCGCGCCCCGTGTTGCGCATCGACCTCTCCGAGTCGGGTATCCGTCCGTTCGCAACGTTTTTGTCGATTCTGTGCGACCCTTTACCCATGCCATCCGAATCCCATCGTGGCTGTGTCGCCGTTGACCACCGACCACCGACGGGATTCGACTTTTTCGTCGCGGCCTGAGCGACCGGTGGACTCCTCTCGCGGTAAGAGGACGAAACCGGCCGCGGCGGCCCGACTGGCTTCAGAAGGGCTAAACCGACGCAACGGGAGATACGACCAACGACTACCGAGTGTACATGAAACTACCAGAATCACAGGTCGCGGTGTTGGAAGCCGCGAGCGCGACCGACGAACGAACGATAGCGGACCTCGCCGAAGCGACCGGCCTGAAACCGGAGACGGTGACGGGTGCGGTCTTCGAACTCGAAGACGAGGACCTGCTGTCGGTGACCGAACGAACAGAGGAGTCCGTCTCGCTGACCGAGGAGGGAGAGGAGTACGCCGAGGGCGGCCTTCCCGAAATTGAACTGTACGAGGCGGCCGTCGAAGCCGGTGCGGGCGACGCGCCGATTCAGATGGGGCAAGCCATCGGCGCGTCCGGTCTCGGCGGACCGCAGGTCAACATCGCACTCTCGAACTACGCCCGGAAGGGCTACGGGACTATCGACAGCGGCGAAATCACGGCCGACCCCGACGCGAACCCCGACGAGGACGCGGAAGCGAATGCGCTTGCCCCGCTCGCGGCCGGTGAATCGGTGGACGACGCCGACGTTCTCGACCAACTGGAGAGTCGCGGTCTCGTCGAGCGCTCCGAATCGACGGTTCGCTCGGCGACGCTGACCGACGACGGCGTGACGGCGATGATGGAAGGTATCGAGGCGGCCGAGACGGTCGGTCAGTTGACGCCGGAGATGCTCACCAGCGGCGAGTGGCGCGACGTCGAGTTTGCGGAGTACAACGTCGCGGCCGACGCGGAGCGGATGGACGGCGGGAAGGTTCATATCCTCCGCCAGACGGCGAACCGCGTGAAGGACGTGCTCGTCGGGATGGGTTTCGAGGAGATGGACGGCCCGCACGCGGACGCGGACTTCTGGATAAACGACTGCCTGTTCATGCCCCAAGACCACCCGGCGCGGACCCACTGGGACCGCTTCGCGCTGTCGAACCCGACGGAAATCGGGGACCTGCCGGAGGACTTGGTGGACCGCGTTCACAGCGCGCACCTCGAAGGCGTGGGCGACCACGGCGAGGGCTATCACTCTCCGTGGGACGAGGACTTCGCGCGGGCCATCGCACTCCGCGGCCACACCACGTCGCTCTCGATGCGCTACCTCTCGGGCTACGCGCAGGGCGACCTGGAACCGCCACAGCGCTTCTTCAGCGTCGAGAAGGTGTACCGTAACGACACCCTCGACCCGACCCACCTGCTGGAGTTCTTCCAAATCGAGGGCTGGGTGATGGCCGAGGACCTCTCGGTCCGCGACCTGATGGGCACGTTCGAGGAGTTCTACGCCCAGTTCGGCATCACGGACATCCAGTTCAAGCCGCACTACAACCCGTACACGGAGCCGAGCTTCGAGCTGTTCGGCAACCACCCGGAGACGGGCGAACTCATCGAAATCGGCAACAGCGGGATGTTCCGTCCCGAGGTGCTCGAACCCCTCGGCGTCGAGTGCGACGTGATGGCGTGGGGCCTCGCCCTCGAACGCCTGTTAATGTTGATGTACGGCTTCGAGGACATCCGCGACGTGCACGGAACGCTGTGTGACCTCGAACTGCTCCGCGACGTGGAGGTGATTCACTGATGCCAACTGTCGATGTCAATCCCGACGAACTTCGCCGACTGACCGGCCACGACGAGAAGAGCGACGACGAACTGAAGGAAGATATGTTCGGCCTCGGGCTGGAGTTCGAAGGCGAAACCGAGGACGGCGACATGCAGTTGGAGTTCGCTCCGGATCGTCTGGACCGCCTCTCCATCGAAGGCGTGGCTCGGTCGCTTCGCTACCAGTACGGCGACGACACCGGCGTCTACGTGCCGAAGACGAACGACCCCGACTGGACTATCGAGGTGGACGAGAGCGTCCCCGACGAGCGACCCTACGTCACGGGTGCCATCGTCCGCGGCCTGAACCTGAACGAGGAGGCGCTCGATTCGCTCATCCAACTGCAGGAGAAGCTCCACGCGACGATGGGCCGCAAGCGCGCGAAAGGTGCCATCGGGATTCACGATTTGACGATGCTGAAAGGACGCGATGCGCGGAGCGCATCGGAACGGGCGAGCGGCGTCTCCGGGAGCGAAGCGACCGGAGGCTCGGAAGCGCGACGTGCTTCCGGCGAAGCCGCGAGCCAGCCTGCCTCCGAAGACGGGAGTAACTCCATCCGGTACGTCGGCGTTGACCCCGATGGAGATCGGTTCGTCCCGCTCGATTCGGATGCCGAGATGACGCCCGAGGAAGTCCTTCGCGCACACCCGACCGGCGAGAAGTACGCCGACCTCGTGTCCGAGTACGACCGGTATCCGGCCATCTACGACGACATCGGTCTGTTCTCGTTCCCGCCGGTCATCAACGGCCGCCGGACCGAGGTCGAAACGGAGTCGCGCGACCTGTTCATCGAACTCACCGGCACGGACCAGTGGACCATCGACAAGATGTGTGCCATCATCTGCTACGCGCTCGACGCCCGCGGCGGAACCATCGAGGAAGTCGCAGTCGAGTACGACGACCGGACGCTGGTGCGACCGGACTTCGAGGTGACGACGAAGACCGTCACGCACGACCGAATCGAGACGCTGCTCGGCATCGAGTTCACCCCGGACGAAGTGGTGGAACTGCTGGCACGCTCCGGCCTGTCCGGTGAGGCAGAGGAAGCAGAGGACGGAACCGTCACATACGAGGTCGAGATTCCGCCCTACCGCGTGGACGTGCTCCACCCGGTAGACATCGTGGACGACATCGGTCGCGCCTACGGCTTCAACGACCTCTCGCCGCGCTATCCCGACGTGGGGACGGTCGGCGGGAGACACGAGCGCTCGCAACTCGAAGACGCCGCCCGCGAAGTCCTCGTCGGCCTCGGCTTCGAGGACCTGCTCAACTTCCACATGATCAGCGAGGAGGAGAACTACGAGCGGATGCGCGTCGAACCCGGAACCGACGTGATTGGCGGCGGCACCCCGGCGGCCATCAAGAACCCCTACAGCGAGGATTACACCATGCTCCGAACGTGGGCGCTCCCCTCGCTCATGATGGTGCTGGAGAACAATACCCACCGCACCTACCCGCAGGACCTCACGGAAATCGGTCTGGCCGCGCGAGTGGACGAGAGCGAGAACACCGGTGTCGCGGAACACCGAACGGTCGCTGGCGTCCTCGCCCGTCACGACGCCTCCTACGAGGACGCGAAGGCCCGTCTGCAAGCCGTCGCGCGGAACTTCGACGTCGGCCTCGAAACGCCGCCAACGGAGCACCCGACGTTCATCACCGGGCGTGCGGCGTCCGTGGTCATCGACGGCGAGACCGTCGGCGTCATCGGTGAGATTCACCCCGAGGTGCTCGTGGAACACGACTTGGAAGTCCCCGTAACGGGATTCGAATTCCGGTTGGACGCACTGGAATAACCGCGAACGAGGGAACCGAGTGAGCGGGCGCGTCCCACAGTCGAACAACCTAACTTCGTTCTCTTCGACCGTTTCTCTATGATGTATGAATTCTCTCCCATTTCCGCTGACGACGTGGACGCTATCGTCTCGTGGCGGTACGACCCGCCATATGATTTCTACGACATGGACAGCGACCCGGAAGACCTCGCGCTGTTCACGAACCCCACCAACTGGGACGGCTACTACGCGGTTTTCGACGGGGATGGTGAGCGAGTGGGCTTCTTCTCCTTCGAAGTGGACGCCGACACGCTCGAAATCGGACTCGGCATGCGTCCCGACCTGACCGGGGACGGACACGGGCAGTCGTTCGTCGAGGCGGGGTTAGCGTTCGCCCGCGAGGAGTACGACCCAGCGGCGTTCTCGTTGTCAGTTGCGGCGTTCAACGAGCGGGCGAGTTCGGTCTACGAGGCGGTCGGTTTCGAGCGCGTCGAGACGTTCCTTCAAGCGACTAACGGCGGCGAGTATCCGTTCGTGAGAATGCGATCCGTCGTCGAGTAACCGTCCGTCGCGGTTCAGCCTCAGTCCGCGTCGTGTGCGTATCCCGATTGCTCGTCGCTCGTCGATGGAGTCCGAACGTATCGGCTGTGCGCCATCGTCTCCGTCATAGCGACCGCCAAGAGGTAGTACCACGGCTTCCGTGCGACGGTCGTACGGAGCGCGTGGCTCGGCGGTACGACCCAAATTGCGAGCGTGACACAGAGTAGGGCGTGTGACACGGGTCGGTACTCTCGCCGAAGGAGGACGACCAGCGTGCTCAACAGCAGTCCGAGCTCGAACGAATGAATCTCTGCCCACGTCGAAAACCACGTGCTGGGGACCGAAGCCATAGCCCGACAACAACGGGACGTCCCTTCAGTACGTGTTCCGTTCCATCCCGGAAGCCGGACGTTGTTTTCGAACGTCGATTCCACCGTTCCCCTTTCGACTTTCAAACGACCGTTTACTCCTTCGGTTCGATGGCTACTGGAGGTCCGCCCCGATGGCTTCCTCGATACTGTCGTAGCCGTCCCGGTCGAGGAGTTCGAGGAGTCCTTCGTTGATGTCGCGGGCGATGGACGGCCCACGGTAGATAAACCCGGTGTACAACTGGACGATGTGCGCTCCCGCGCGAATCTTTCGGTAGGCGTCTTCGGCGGTGAAGATTCCCCCGACACCGACTATCGGTACGTCCACCCGTTCGGCGGCAAAACGGATCATCTCGGTCGCACGCCCTTGGATGGGAACCCCCGACAGACCGCCCTCCTCGTGACGGTTCTCGCTTCGAAGCGAGTCCGGGCGATCGGTGGACGTGTTCGTGGCGATGACGCCGTCCAATCCGAGTTCGGTCACGAGGTCCAGTGCGTCCGTGACCGCCGGTTCTGGCAGGTCCGGCGAGAGTTTCACGAGCAGCGGACTCGCACCAGCGTCCTGCAACGTCGTCAAAATCCGTTCGAGGTTCTCGCGGTTTTGGAGTTCGCGGAGTCCCGGCGTGTTCGGACTGGAGACGTTTACGACGAAATAGTCCGCGTGCGACGAGACGCGCTCGTAACTGTACAAGTAGTCTTCCTCCGCCGTCTCCAACGGTGTCGATTTCGACTTACCGATGTTCGCGCCGACGGGGACGTCGGGGAGCGACTGCGTTGCCATGCGTGCCCCGATTCTGTCCGCCCCGTGGTTGTTGAATCCCATCCGGTTGATGATTCCTTCGTCCTCACGAAGGCGGAACATCCTCGGTTTGGGGTTCCCCGGTTGTGCTTCGGCAGTTACGCCCCCGATCTCGACGTGCCCGAAGCCGAGGCTCGCCAGTACGTGTGGTATCTCCGCGTTCTTATCGAACCCAGCGGCGACGCCGACCGGATTCGGGAACGATTGGCCGAACGCTTCGACCGTCAGTCGCGGGTCATCGACCCGATAATACAGTTCCAGCAATCGCTCGATAGGCGTTCTCTGTACCGTTTTCAACAGCGTGTGTCCCGTCCCGTGGGCACGTTCCGTCGGCAATTGAAATAAAAGCGGTCTAACGACGTCGTATCCCTTCATCGTTCTGAGAATCGTCTGCGGTTTGGCCGCAGCGACTAAAATTCGTGCTCGACCTCGTCTTTGTCCGCCTTCTGGATGATAATTTTGTCTTCCCGAACTCGTACGAAGACTTCGTCACCGATTTCCATGCCGGCGACGGCGAGTTCGTCTTCGTGTAGGTTGACGTGGACGTTGTGGTACTCCCCGTCTTCGTCTTTCGCGCCACTCGGGCTGAGCTTCTTTTTCCGTACCATCGCGGTATCTTATGCAGTCCTTCACCGTAGGATGTACTTAAGTGTTTTCTACCGTACTGTTCCGCTCCGCTTTCCTTAGAAATGCCCTATGAGCCGAGACCACTTACCTTGCTCGGCCTGTTTTCGACAGCAAAACCATGACACGGCGTAACTCTCGTATTTATGTCTATCGGCGAAAACCGCTCATATCGGCGATATATTTATAATGGCCCCTGTGCTGGGTTGGCATGGAGGAGAAAACCATGGTACGAGACGATGGTAAGCGAAACTTTGCACTGCGCCAATCGGACGGAGATGAATCGAGTGTCTTTTCGGGCAACACCCCACGACAGGCCGCGCTCAAAGCGGCGCGTCGACTCGACCCGGGTAGTTCCGAAGATGCTGCGGACAGAATCGAACTTCGGCTTCGGGAAAAGGGTACCGACAAGGTACACATCTACGAGGGTTGGGCGTGGCACGAGGAGGCTCCCGACGACAAACCTGACTGGATGCCCAGCGAAATAACTGAGGCAAACGTCTCCAAACAGGGCATCGAGCACCTGGACGAGTGAGTCGTACGTATTCAATCACGAGCGTTTTATCCGATTCGTACGTAATATATTGTACTTCGCATGCGTGTACTGCAGAAAGGTTTTTGCGTGTCTCGGCGAAACAGCAAGGTGCGCGAGGCACATCCGACCGGACTACACGCACGACGCGTGGGATGACGGTTTGGCCTCCGCTCGCGCAATAGATTTACTCACTGTCGACAACAGCGACCTGTTCGTGAGCTACCGCTGTGAGGGACGTCCTCCGTGAGTTAGTCGATATTCATGCGGACTCGTGTGATTCTCGGCAACCGCTGTCTACTGTTCTCAAACTCGTCCGATTCGTTTGCCCTCCCAGTGGCACGAGTTTCACGAGAAATTCCCTCGTATGCTTTCCCCGTTTTGTCCTCCCGACTCTCTAGTAATGCTAGTCAATATATGCCGATGAGCCTTTCATTCGACGGCCTTAAGTGTATCTCCCGATTTTGTGTGAATGCGAACGACGTCTCGTGGTTTGCCCCGCGAGGTGGCCGCCCAAATCCGGCGCATTTAAATATGCGATTAGCGGATTCGGGCGAACGAAAACCCAATCCAATGCCCTTAAGTGTATGGGGGCACTCGGATGTGATGTACACGGCGTCCCGCGGTTTGGGACGAACGGAACACACCCAATCCGATGCCCTTAAGTACAACAGGGCACTCGGATTGAATACGAAGCGCCTCCGGCCCACAACCGGCCGGGGGCGGGCGAAATCCGACGCCCTTATATGATAGGGTCGTCAGGATACAAACGCGAAGAAAGACACAGACGCGATCTGTGGGGCGTTCAACTCGTCTCACAATCTCGGACAAACGAGGTTCGAAGGGTTTAATACTCTTCCTCGCCTCTACTCAAGTCCGAAGGAAATGAGGATTCCACCCCTGCGGTCAGCCGTATATGATGGAATCTGATGTTAGCCCTGGCAGTTCGGTGACACCCGTCCAGTTACTTGGTTCGGGGTCGTCGAACTGACGGACCAACGTATATGCGACACTATACATGCATTAGCATGTCTCCGCCAGACCCACCGAGCATTGTGCTCGGCAACCATTCCGGTTGATCCTGCCGGAGGCCATTGCTATTGGAGTTCGATTTAGCCATGCTAGTTGCACGAGTTTAGACTCGTGGCGGAAAGCTCAGTAACACGTGGTCAAACTACCCTATAGACCAGGATAACCTCGGGAAACTGAGGCTAATCCTAGATAACGCTCCCCTGCTGGAATTGCAGGGAGCCGGAAATGCTCCGGCGCTATAGGATGTGACTGCGGCCGATTAGGTAGACGGTGGGGTAACGGCCCACCGTGCCGATAATCGGTACGGGTTGTGAGAGCAAGAGCCCGGAGATGGATTCTGAGACAAGAATCCAGGCCCTACGGGGCGCAGCAGGCGCGAAAACTTTACACTGCACGACAGTGCGATAAGGGAACTCCAAGTGCGAGGGCATAACGTCCTCGCTTTTGTGTATCGTAAGGTGGTACACGAATAAGAGCTGGGCAAGACCGGTGCCAGCCGCCGCGGTAATACCGGCAGCTCAAGTGATGGCCAATTTTATTGGGCCTAAAGCGTCCGTAGCCGGCCAGACAGGTCCGTCGGGAAATCTGCTCGCTCAACGAGCAGGCGTCCGACGGAAACCCGCTGGCTTGGGACCAGAAGACTCGAGGGGTACGTCTGGGGTAGGAGTGAAATCCTGTAATCCTAGACGGACCGCCGATGGCGAAAGCACCTCGAGAGGATGGATCCGACGGTGAGGGACGAAAGCTAGGGTCACGAACCGGATTAGATACCCGGGTAGTCCTAGCTGTAAACGATGCTCGCTAGGTGTGGCACAGGCTACGAGCCTGTGCTGTGCCGTAGGGAAGCCGAGAAGCGAGCCGCCTGGGAAGTACGTCCGCAAGGATGAAACTTAAAGGAATTGGCGGGGGAGCACTACAACCGGAGGAGCCTGCGGTTTAATTGGACTCAACGCCGGACATCTCACCAGCATCGACAATAGCTGTGACAGTCAGTGTGATGAGCTTACTAGAGCTTTTGAGAGGAGGTGCATGGCCGCCGTCAGCTCGTACCGTGAGGCGTCCTGTTAAGTCAGGCAACGAGCGAGACCCGCACTCCTAATTGCCAGCAGCACCCTTGTGGTGGCTGGGTACATTAGGAGGACTGCCGCTGCCAAAGCGGAGGAAGGAACGGGCAACGGTAGGTCAGCATGCCCCGAATGTGCTGGGCTACACGCGGGCTACAATGGTCGAGACAATGGGTTGCAACCCCGAGAGGGGGCGCTAATCTCCGAAACTCGATCGTAGTTCGGATTGAGGACTGAAACTCGTCCTCATGAAGCTGGATTCGGTAGTAATCGCGCTTCAGCAGAGCGCGGTGAATACGTCCCTGCTCCTTGCACACACCGCCCGTCAAAGCACCCGAGTGAGGTCCGGATGAGGCCATCAGGCGATGGTCGAATCTGGGCTTCGCAAGGGGGCTTAAGTCGTAACAAGGTAGCCGTAGGGGAATCTGCGGCTGGATCACCTCCTAACGAACGAGATCAGGCCGACGTGCCTGACTCACTTTGGGATTATCCTCGACGACCTCGACCACGCAACTGGTCGGGCACCTTTGAACTGCCAGGGTTAACATAGCCCTCGCCTCGTGGCGAGGCGGGCCCATAGCTCAGTGGTAGAGTGCCTCCTTTGCAAGGAGGATGCCCAGGGTTCGAATCCCTGTGGGTCCATGGCTTGGGACGGTTCGAATCGTGCCCCTTAAGTAGTGGGCGGCGAAACGAACTACTCCCAACAAACCGATGCACCAACCCGTGAAAACGCGGTTGGGAAGGGTTCGATACACGCACTCGGCGACCACCGTGTCGTGTAATGACAACCGTATGTACGTGCAATCCAGACGTCCACTGGACTCACATATCGTGAGTTAACAGTGAAACCAAGTTATTCCAACGTGGCTACTGTGCCACCTGGTGAATGGCTCGGCTCGAGCGCCGACGACGGACGTGCCAAGCTGCGAAAAGCTGTAGGAAGCCGCACGGAGGCCAAGAACTACAGATCTCCGAATGGGAATCCCCCCGCAATTGCCTCGCGCAATGGGGAACGCCGAGAACTGAAACATCTCAGTATCGGCAGGAACAAAAAGCAAACGCGATGTCGCTAGTAACGGCGAGTGAACACGACAAAGTCCAAACCGAAGCCCTCACGGGCAATGTGGTGTATGGACTGACATTCATCATCGGAACCGTCTCATGAAGTCTCCTGGAACGGAGCATGAAACAGGGTGACAATCCCGTAATGAGAATCAGTACGATGTGCGTCAGCTCCCGAGTAGCAGGGGTCGGAAATCCCTTGTGAATGTCGCGGGCAACGACCGCGAAGACTCAATACGACTCGAGACCGATAGCGAACAAGTAGTGTGAACGAACGCTGAAAAAGCACCCCGAAAAGGGAGGTGCAATAGGGCCTGAACTCAGGTGGCGATGGAGCGACAGGCACAAAAGGCCCACCGAAAAACGACCCGGGCGCAAGCCCGCAGTAGGAATCGGTGGGAGCCGGTGTTCTGTCGTACGTTTTGAAAAACGAGCCAGGGAGTGTATCTAATTGGCGAGCCTAACCCGAGTATCGGGGCAGGCATAGGGAAACCAATACGGCCGCAGCGCTTTGCGTGAGGGCCACCGTCTTCAAGGGCGGGGAGTCAACTGGATACGACCCGAAACCGGATGATCTACGCATGAGCAAGACGAAGCGTGGCGAAAGCCACGTGG